>JAXHVM010000230.1 GCA_034189185.1 Deferribacterota bacterium | reverse complement strand
AGAAACCCTTGCTGTTAGAATATGGAGAGGTTTGAGAAGTTTAACCTCAATATTAATCTCTTTTGAGTGGAGACCGACACTAGCTTACTTAAAAGGAAAAAGGTCAAAAAAGAATAAATAATAATGGAGGTTTAATATGATCGGATTAGTTGGAGCTAAACTATTATGGTTTCTTCTATTAGCAGCGTTAGCTGGCCTAGGATTTTTCCTATTCTTGCCAGTTGTTATGGGTGGAATGATCTTTTTTGTAGCAATGAAGAAGATGTTACATATACCTGATTTTAGTTGGAGACCTGACTTAGCATATCTAAGAGGTAAAGGTAGAAAAAAAGATAAAAAGTCTTCAAAGGAAAACTAATTATTAGTAAAGCTCTTACAAAATAACTAGGGCACCCAAATAGGGTGCCCTAATATTTATTACTTGCAAACCTTATCATGTTATCCCACTTTGTCTTAAGGAAATTATAACCTCATTTATCAATCTTCAATCTTCCGACTTCGCAAGTTGGATTTTCAGCGTATTTACGCCATTTCCAGACATATCACCCATCCTCTGACTTCGCAAGTCAGATTTTCCGCGTACTTACGCCATCACAGCACATCTTCTACCATCATTCAACTTCGCAAAGTCGGGAGATTAAATATACTTCATTTATTGAGTTATTTATCAATGATATTATAATATATAATGACGTTATATTATAAAATAAAAATACTAGCTATAGCTGCATTAATATATGAAACTATTGTACCACCAATCATAGCTCTAATACCAAATCTTGCTAGATCATGGCGTCTATTTGGGGCAATACCACCAATACCCCCAATTTGAATTGCTATTGAGCTAAAATTAGCAAAGCCACATAAAGCATAAGAAGCAAGGATAAAAGACCTTTCACTTAAGCTTGTCATAACCTTTCCTAAATGTAGATATGCTACAAATTCGTTTATCACAAGTTTTTCACCTAATAATGTGGCTACTTTAAAGCATTCCTCTACTGGGACCCCAATTAAGAATGCAAAAGGCCAAAATATAAAGGCAAAAATTTTTTCTAATGATAGATGTAGAGGTTTTATGCCAAGGGCTAAAAGAGCATTATCAAAACACGTTCCAATTAGATAGTTACAAAGAGCAATAATAGCTATAAATGCAATAAGCATACCCATAATATTTAAAGCTAATTGTAAACCTTCCAATGCTCCTCTTGAGGCAGCATCTATAATATTTACATCATCTGTTTTTATATTAATTTTAGCACTATCTTGGGTTTGAGGTGTTAGTTTTTCAGGGTAAACTATCTTTGCAACAACTATTGCCGCTGGAGCAGCCATTACACTTGCAGTGATTAGATGTACACCTATTGTTGGTCCAATAATTGGGTGTTTTTGTAGTATACCAATATATGCAACAAGTACACTTCCCGAGACTGTTGCCATTCCTCCAGTCATAAGGACTAACAATTCTGAATTAGTCATCTTTGGTATATAGGGTCTTACAATAAGAGGTGCCTCTGTTTGTCCAATGAATATATTTGCTGTTGTAGCTAGTGATTCAGCTCCTGATATCTTTAGGAAATACTTTAGAATTCTTGCAAATATTAGAACAACAAACTGTAAAACTCCAAGATAATAGAGTATTGCTGATAAGGATGAGACAAAGATAACAACGGGTAGTACAGTAAAGGCAAAAAAACCTAGATTAAGCTCTCCTAAGGTGTTAATTGATGGAAAATTTTGAACTGTTTTCTCAAAAGCGTTTGTATTTGATAGTCTATTTCCAAGATCGCCAAAAACAAAGTTTGTGCCAACTCTTGTAAAATCCAATAGTTTTGAGACAAAAAAGGAAATATCCTTAAATATTTCATATCCTATACTAGTATTTAAAACAAAAAAGCCCATTAGGATTTGTAGCGAAATGCCCCATAAAATTGTATTGTAATCTATGCTATTTTTATTTGAAGAAAATATAAAAGCTATAAATAAAAGTATAACAATACCACAAAGGCTTCTTATGACAACCAGAATTTCTTGTGCGTTAATTAATGAATAAAATATAAAAATTATAAGGATAATAACTGGAAATAAAACACCTTTAAAATTAAAGGATTTCATATATTAGTTTGTTTTTGTTAACCTTATTTTGTGATATATTTATGGATTCATACAATTGTTTAATAACGAGGTCTAAATTGTGATTATTGTGATAGATTAGTATTATATCTTCATTTTTATGTACATAATCACCAATCTTTTTTAAAAATTTAAAACCAACCCTATGATTTATTTTATCAGATTTTTT
>JAXHVM010000229.1 GCA_034189185.1 Deferribacterota bacterium | reverse complement strand
GAAACCAGGGGATATTGTTACAATTGAGGGTCCCTTTGGTGAATTTTTTGCAAAAGATACAGATAATGAAATGGTTTTTGTCGGAGGTGGAGCAGGAATGGCCCCAATGAGAGCACATATCTTTGATCAACTAAAAAGAATTAAAACAAAAAGAAAGATAACCTTTTGGTATGGAGCAAGGAGCAAAAGGGAACTTTTTTATGTAGAGGATTTTAATAAATTACAAGAAGAGCACAATAATTTTAAATGGTATATTGCCCTATCAGAACCACTAAAAGAAGATAACTGGAAGGGTTACACAGGTTTTATACATGAGGTCTTGTATGAACATTATTTGAAGGATCATGAAGCACCAGAGGATTGCGAATACTACTTATGTGGACCACCACCAATGTTAAAAGCTATGCTAAATCTACTAGACAATCTAGGCGTAGAAGAAGAAAATATATTATACGATGATTTTGGGGCAGCTAAGTAAATATTAAAAAACAACTATATCTGTTGTCTCTTTTATATCTTTTAACAAGCCTTTTTTTGCTGAAACTACAGCAATTATTTTATTATTAAATATTGTGAAGCCTTTTATATGCTTTTCAACTATCTTATCTATTGATCCTTTTATAAATTGATTATTTTTATATTTAAAAAAGATTAGCCAATTATCTTCAATCTCATTAACACCAACAATAGAGCTAAGTACGTTTCTTTTACTTGCTATTGTTAATAGCTCTAAAGTGCCATCACCGTCAATATCTTTTATTATAGGAGGGAACTCTAAGCTTACAGTATTTTGCCTAACATAAGGTGATTTTGGATTTATCTCATATGTTAGCATAGATGCATTATTACCTATTATCTTTGAAGAAGTATAGATTAAGTCTTTTCCGCTATATATATAGAGTATATTATTATGAATAAACATATTTTCGTTTACACCATCTCCTGTTATATCTGATATTGCACTGCTTAAAACTGTAAATTTAGTTGGATACTCATAGATATATTCACCTTTATTAAATCTATCATTTTTAATATTATATACTCTAATACGTTTACCATAAAATTCCTCTGGATCATAATCCTGTCCCAATATAAATGTTTTTTTGCCATTTTTATCTCTATCAAAAACACCCATTATAGAATATGAACTATCTAGGATACTTAAATTTTCTCCATTTATTTTTAATAGATAGCTTATTACCCTATTATGTAATTCTGACCACGTATTAATTATAATATAAGGGCTATCTTTTTCCTCTAGTTTAACCCACTGTATTGTTAACCCTTCATTGTTGTCAGGTATATCAACCTTAATATCTAACGCGTCAGGATTATTAATATTAATTACTCTAATAGAGTTGTCATTAATTGCTGCTATGTATAGTTCATCACCAACCTTTAAAAAATCTGACATTTTTGTATAAAAGGGAAAGCTTTCAATGCGTTTTAATTTTTCATAGGTAACTGTGTTTCCTAAAAGAGATTTGCTATTTTTTGCATCAACCTTATTACTTTTACTTAAAACATTATTTCCATTTTTTAATTTAGCTGCAGCAATAACACTTTTATTAATATCATTATCTTTTTTACTTATACTATCTACCCCATTTACATACTGATAAACGTTTATCAGACTACCGTCTCCACTATAGACCTCAATTCTATCGTTATAAGCTATAAATGCTAAAGAGATCTCTTTTTTGTTAAATGCCTTATTAAATACTTCTTTTTTGGCATCTTTAATGTATTTATAATCTTCCCATTTTAAGAAGGGGAGATTTTTCTTTAGATATAGATAGATATATTTACCCTTCCCTGTTAGATCAAAAAAGGTAGATGGAACACTTTCATATCTGAGGGTTTTACTCCCTATCTCTATTTGATCTAACCTATTGTCAAGAGGTTCAATAAGAGAATAATTATTTTTAACCTGAACTACCTTTAAATGAGAGACCACAACATCATATGCCATCTCTTTATTAGTTTTAGGGTGGATAATTGTCTTTTTATTTATTAATGAAAATATGTCACCAACCTTTATACCGTCTTCTATTCCAGCATCAATGATAAAATAATCGCCGTCTTTATCTAGGATATATGCAGAAACCTGTTTAAAATCACTGACTATCTCTTTTTGGAAATCATTACTATATAGCTCATTTATTGTTAGTATTTGGTACACTATAAGAAATAAAAATATAACCTTAGACCTATACATAATTATCCACCCTTTGTTTATATTTTTTATTAAAACTCGTAACGTACTCTCATAGTGGTTCTAAAAATGTCTTCATCTGAATCTCCATCGT
>JAXHVM010000228.1 GCA_034189185.1 Deferribacterota bacterium | reverse complement strand
TGCAGTCCAGCTGATATGACTTTTCCTTTACAGTTAGAGATTAATGGTGGTTGGTTGACGGCAAATAATACTACCCTTGGTGCTGACAATGGGGTTGGTATTGCTCTTGCTTTAACTGTTCTAGCAGATAATTCAATAAAACATCCCCCTTTAGAGGTTCTCTTTACAGTTGAAGAAGAAACAGGTTTAGACGGGGCTAAAAACCTAAGAGAAGATTTTATTAGATATAGAAAACTTATTAACTTAGATTCTGAAGAGGAAGGTGTTATCACAGTTGGTTGCGCAGGTGGTGGTAGATCGTACATTAATATGCCCCTTGAAAGAGAGCAACCTAATAGTGGGATGACATCCTTAGTAATAAGTGTTAATGGTCTCTTAGGGGGTCATTCTGGTTTGGAGGTTGACTCAAGGGCAAATCCCAATAAATTAATGGGAGAATTCTTGGAGAGAGCAAGCAATGTAGCACCTGAGTTGAGGCTTGTAAGCATAAAAAGTGGAGAGCAAGATAATGTTATACCATCTGAATCTTCAGCCTGGATATATATAGAAAATGAAAATGTAGAAAAGCTAAATAATATAAAAAATGAGCTATTGAATAAGTGGAAGGATGAATTTTCTGATAAAGAACCACATATTAATATAGATATATATAAAACAGAAGAAAATTATAATCCTATTAATAAAAATATAACTAATAATATAATAGATATGCTAAATGAATTACCTTATGGTGTTATTGCTTGGAGTAAGGAGTTAGAAGATACCATTGAAACCTCTGTTAATATTTCACCTGTTAAAACCTATGAAAATTCCCTTCAAATAGTTATGATGAGTAGAAGTGCCAGTATTGAATCTCTTAATTCATTACAAGAAAGAATAAAAGAGATTGCAACCTCCTTTGGTGCTAGTTGTGAAAACCCAGCAGAGGATAGATACCCACCTTGGGAGCCAAATTTTGACTCTAAACTTTTAGCACTAGCAGAGGATGTTTATAACTCTCTATATGGTGAAATGCCAGAGATAGAAGTAACCCATGGTGGCTTAGAGACTGCTGTCATAGGAGATATTTATAAGGGAATGGATATGATATCAGTAGGACCCACCATAGAAAATGCGCATTCTCCTGAAGAGAGGCTAAATATACAATCAGTAGAGAAGTTCTACAACTATCTTTTAGAGTTATTAGAGGCTTTATAAAGTTTTATTGAGAGGCATTTTAAAGCCTCTCAAAATTATTTTATCTAAGATTATTTATATTTAGGCAAGTTTTACGACCATTTTGCCAAAGTTTTTTCCATAAAATAAGTCAATGAGAGCTTGTGGTGCTTTATTAATACCTTCATATACAGTTTGTTTCCATTTTATTCTACCAGCCTTAATCCACTCTTGCATATCTTTTCTAAATTGGGGTTTTAATTTAATGTGATCAAATACAATAAATCCTCGCATTGAGATTCTTTTTTCAATTATCTTAAATAAATTATAAGGCCCTGGTTCAGGTTTAGTATTATTGTACTGTGATATTAATCCGCACATAACCATTCTACCATATGTGTCCATGTTGTTAAGGGCAGCCTCTAAAAGCTTTCCTCCAACGTTTTCATAATATACATCTATTCCATTGTTAAATAACTCTCTTAATTTACTGTTGTAGTTTGAAACCTCCTTATAATTAAAAGCGTTATCAATTTTAGCCTCATTAATGAGCCAGTCTACTTTTTCATTTGAACCAGCTGTCCCTACAACATAGCAATTTTTTATTTTAGCGATCTGGCAAGCTGTAGAGCCAACAGCACCTGCTGCTGCAGATACAAAAACATCCTCACCTTCTTGAAGGGCTCCAATCTCAAACAAGCCAACATAGGCTGTAAAGCCAGGCATTCCAAGAACACTTAAATATGCTGATAGATCAATGTCTTTATTAGGTTTTATAACTTCAAGCCCAGCAGGTTTAAAATTTGATTGATCTAATATAAAATATTCCCTAAAACCTAATAGACTTGTAACATAATCACCTTCTTTTATATCGCTATTCTTTGATTTAACAACAACTCCTACAGCATCACCATTTAGTGGTTCCCCTATTTTAAAAGGCTCTATATAAGATTCTTGATTGTTCATCCTTCCTCTCATATAGGGGTCTACTGACATATACAAGTTTTGTACCAATATCTGGCCTTCTTTTACTTCAGGAAGCTCAGCGCTAGCTATCTCAAAATTATCCATTGTAGGATAACCAGTTGGTCTACTTTTTAGCCTTATTTCAGTGCTTTTTACCATATTTGCCACATCTATCCTCCTTCTATCCTTTTAAGTTTAC
>JAXHVM010000227.1 GCA_034189185.1 Deferribacterota bacterium | reverse complement strand
TTCTAATTTAATTATTTTAATTTAAAAAAATTATACTATAATAAATAAAGTTTTAGAGAGGTGGTATAATGAGACATGGTGATATTTCAAGTAGTAAAGATACTGTTGGAGTAGCGGTGATAAATTATAAGATGCCAAGATTGCATGATAAAAAAGGAGTAATAGAAAATTGTCACAATATAGCTAAAGTTATGAATGGCATTAAGCAGGGATATCCTGGCTTAGATTTAATTGTATTTCCTGAATATAGTACACAAGGAATAATATATGATGAAAAAGAGATGTATGAGACAGCTATAGATGTTCCAGGAGATGAAACTAATATTTTTTCTGAGGCCTGCAAGAATTTAAAAATATGGGGTGTTTTTTTCAATAACGGGAGAAAAACACGAAAAACATCCGCAAAAAACACCTTATAACACATTAATATTAATTAATGATAAAGGTGAAATTGTTCAAAAATATAGAAAAATAATGCCTTGGTGTCCCATTGAACCATGGTATCCTGGTGAAAAAACATATGTAAATGATGGCCCAAAAGGTATAAAAATTAGCTTAATTATTTGTGATGATGGTAATTACCCAGAAATATGGCGTGATTGTGCAATGAAGGGAGCAGAACTTATTGTTAGATGTCAAGGATATATGTATCCTGCAAAAGATCAGCAAATAATAATGGCTAAGGCAATGGCTTGGGCAAATAATTGTTATGTAGCAGTTGCTAATGCAACAGGCTTTGATGGTGTTTATTCATTTTTTGGACATTCATCTATCATAGGATTTGATGGCAGAACGTTGGGAGAATGTGAAACAGAAGAAAATGGTTTGCAATATGCAGAGCTTTCAATATCTCAGATAAGAGATTTTAGGAAGAATGCTCAGTCACAAAATCATCTATATAAATTACTTCATAGGGGTTATACAGGTTCAATAAAATCTGATGATGGTATTGATGGAGTAGCTAATTGTCCCCTTGAATTTTATAAGACATGGGTTTTGAATCCAAATGAGGCTAAGAAGAATGCCGAGGCATTAACCAGAAAAAATCCTGGAGTTGAAGAATGCCCCATTGATGGAATACCCTTTAGTGATGAATAGTATAAATTTTTAAATTGTGAGTTTTAGTTATAAAAATTATTTTCAAAATTTTCTTTTATTTCACTATGATTAAGCTCTGATGAAAGCAATACAATAAGCTTAATCCTTGCTTTTGTTGTATATAACCAATTAGAAAAAATAACACCTATATCTCTTAATGTTTTCTCTGAACCATTGAAATTGTAAGTATTTCTAAAGAGTCTACCAGTAAAACATCGTGAGGTAGCTACAACCAAAATATTATTATTAATAGCCTTTTTTAAGCTATCAATAATATTAGATGGAACATGCCCTGCCCCCATAGTTTCCAATATTATTCCATCAACACCTTTTTCTGTTAGTAAATCAATTAAATAGCTTTTCATAGATATTCCACATGATATAATTTCTACACCAATCTTAGGTTTTTTTATATTATAGATAATTTTTTTATCTAGTCTTTTTCTCTGCCAGTAAACTATATTTTCCACAACAGCACCAACAGGACCAAATTCTAAGCTTTTAAAAGTATCAAATCTGCTAGTATGAGTTTTTATAACCTCTTTTGCTAAATGTATTTCAGAGTTAAAAACTAATAAGGTACCATATTCAACTGCTTTTTCATCTAATACTACTCTTATAGAATCTAGCAAATTTATTGCACTATCAGAACTAGGCAGTGAAGGATTTCTTTGGGCACCTGTAAAAACAACTGGAATCTGATTATCTAAAATCAAATCCATAAAATATACAGTTTCTTCTAACGTATCTGTTCCTTGTGTTATAACAACACCATCAATATTATGTTTTTCTAATTCTTTAATTTTATTGGCAAGTTCTAAAAGTAAATTAAAGGATATATCTACACCTGGCACATTTGCTAGATTAATTGGGTGAAATGTTACATCCCTTTGGTTTATAAGAATTCCAGAATTTTCTAATATCTTTTCCGAATCTAGAGCAGGTCTTGCAAGCCCAGTATCATCTTTCATCATTGCAATAGTGCCTCCTAATCCTATGATAGCTATGTTTTTCATTATTTTTAAAGCTCTAAGTTGTTTTTGTTTTGCTTAAAAAATCATTAGCTACTTCACAATATGTATGGAAACTTACCCCAGGAAAACCCTTTAAGTAAGAGATAAATTTATCATGCATAGGCATATAATTATTCACTAGATATTAAATATTAATATACTATATATGTTATATACAATTTTAATAATTTTACAAACCAACTACATAAATTATAAATTTCATTATGCTAACATAACAAATTGTAGGCTGTATTTAAACATAGAGATTT
>JAXHVM010000226.1 GCA_034189185.1 Deferribacterota bacterium | reverse complement strand
TAAAATATTTATTATATCATCAATAATCTTATTTATATTTTCTAACCCTATCTTTTTTATAGAGGGTATTTATAATCTATTACATTTTACAACCAACTACATAATCGGCAAACCAGACAGCAGCGGAATAAACATGCCAAACATTCTCTCTACTATAACTGAAGCTCAAAAAAGGCCAATCAATATGACTATGTCAGCTATTTTATCAAATAACTATATAAATTTTATTGGCCTATTATCATTTATTATAATATCACTATTCTTTTACAAAAAAATTATCCCTATAATTCCACTATTCTTACTTGGCATTATCTCTTTTAAAAGCTCTATAAGATTTGTAATGTTTCTTGCCCCCTTTGTTGGGATAGGCTATGGACTACTTATACACTTTATAGTTGAAAAATTTAAGATATCTGAGAAATATAATGAATTTTATGTATATATAGGATCACTTTTATTTGCAATATTATTAACGGTAGTTCTCATTGCTAAAACTAGCTTTTACAATTACACCCCTATCCCGTCAATACAACAAGATATTGTAAAATCTTTTATTGATATTAAAAACAAAGGCTTCAAAGATGCCAAAATTGTAACTTGGTGGGATTATGGTTATGCTATAGAAGATATAACAAGTTATGCCACTTTTCATGACGGTGGGTCTCAAAACACCTTAAAGACATACCTTATCGCTAAGTCACTTACAAATAATGATCAAAGAACACTCTACAATATAATTAATTTATTAAGTGGCTATAAAATAGAAACTATTAATAAATTGTTTAATAGCAATCTATCATTTAAGGAAATATTCAAAAATATTAATAACAATAATAATAAAGATGACATATATTTATTATTTACAAGTGATATGATAACAAAATATAATGCTATAAGCCAGATTGGCTCATTTAATATTAAAACTGGAAGTTCTCAACCAGGTGGATATCAACTATTAAATTGTTCATCCTTTACTAACAAACAATTAGAGTGTGGCAAATTTTCAATTGATCTAACTAGTGGATTAATCAACAATAAGATACCTCTAAAAAATGTTTCTTTTGTTTCAAATGGAGAAATAAAGGATTCCTTTGATTACTTTGATAATGGACTTTTTGCCGAGATTTTAATAAAAAATAGAAGCATTATAGGTGTTTTCCTTTTAGAGGAAAACACCTATAGATCAAATTTTAATCAAATATATATACTCGGCAATTATAACAGCACTCATTTAACAGAGGTTTATAATAACTTTCCTTCTGCAAGAATGTTCAAAATAGTTAATAATAAATAATTCTATACTGATAAAGCAGCTTTATGTTTTATTAATAATTCAGCGATCTGTATTGCATTTAGTGCAGCACCTTTTCTTAACTGGTCGCCCACCACAAAAAAACTTAATGCATTCTCAAATGCTAAATCCTTTCTTATTCTGCCTACAAAACAATCATCTTTGCCTGCAGCATATAAAGGCATTGGATATTCATTATTTTTAGTATCATCAACCAATTTAATCCCTTTTGCCTGGCTAAATAATTCTCTAGCCTTATCAACAGTAACATCTCTTTCTAGAACAACAGTTATAGATTCAGAGTGAGCTGACAATACAGGAACCCTCACACATGTTGCAGATACCTTTATATGACTGTCATTCATAATCTTTCTTGTTTCATTTACCATTTTCATCTCTTCTCCAGTATAGCCATTTTCCAAGAAGCTCCCAATCTGTGGTATTACATTAAACAATAGCTGATGAGAAAAATATTTAACCTCCAATGTATTATTATTAGAATATGCATTTATTTGTTCTAATAACTCATTTAATGCCATTGCCCCAGCACCCGATGCAGATTGATAAGTAGAAGCAATTACATTTTTGATTTTGGCATAATCGTAAAGTGGCTTTAAGGCAACTAACATTATTATGGTAGTACAATTAGGATTTGCTATTATACCTTTATGATTATAAACCATTTCACCATTAACCTCAGGAACAATAAGAGGAACATCATTATCTAATCTAAATGCCGATGAATTATCTATTACAACAGCACCTGCCTCTACAGCGTACCTAGCATATTTTTTACTAATACTTCCGCCTGCAGAAAAAAATGCAATATCAATTCCCTCAAAACTATTCTCAGTTAACTCTTCAACCACATATGATTTATTATTAAAATTCACTGATTTTCCTTTAGACCTATGAGAAGCCAATAATCTCAATTCATTAACGGGAAAAGACCGATCTTCTAAAATACGTAAAAAAGTCATCCCAACAGCTCCTGTTGCACCAACAACTGCTATATTATATTCGTTTTTACCTTCTAAACTATTTTTTGATAACATAGAATACCTCCAAATTATATCTTTTATATATTAAATATATTATAATATTATGTTTTGTCAACCTTATATTTAATTTTTTA
>JAXHVM010000225.1 GCA_034189185.1 Deferribacterota bacterium | reverse complement strand
AAAACATTACTGTAAAAAATTACAGCTTGAATCCCACATTGTTAAGTTGGAAGGAAAATACAAAATTTTACGCAATAAAAAATATCTAGTGAATAATTTTTAATCAGCATCTATATACATCAGTACTTTACACATTTTTTTGGCAAAGACGGGGCATTGTTTTTTATTTGTTATCTTTTAAATTAAATGATAATAAAGCATCTTAATATTTTATATAAATTTATTAATGTTTGAAAATATTAGAAATATTAATGAATTTAATGTAGCTTTTTAATATAAATAGATTATAATATTAAATAACAATGGATATTAGTTTACCTTGGGGAAAAGAATATTTAAAAGTATCACTGCCTGATTCGTGGAATGTAAATATCCCAAAAAGGATCTCATATCAGAATAAAAACAACTTAGATGAAGAAGGTATCATAAAATATGCTTTAAGTAATCCAATTGGACTTTCACCTCTTTCATCACTAAATTTAGCTGAAAAACGCATATTAATTGTTATAGATGATAATACTAGACCAACCCCCACCCATAAATTTTTTCATCTAATTTTAGATGAATTAATAAAAGCAGGGGCCAACAAAAACCTAATACACCTTATACCTGGCTTAGGCATTCATACCCCAATGTCAGAGAGCGATATGGCTAAAAAAATTGGTGAACACAATTTAAAGCAGATTACTTGGTCTAACCACGATGCTTTTAATTCAAAATTACAACATTATTTTGGCGAGACTAGCTTAAAAACACCAGTTATACTTAATAAAAAATTAAATGAGTGTGACTTAGTTGTTATAATAGGCATGATCGAACCACACCTATGGGCAGGATATGGGGGTGGCCTAAAGAATATATTCCCTGGGCTTGCATCAGCAAGCGCAATAGGAGAACATCACGTTATGATTTCAAAACCACCATATGCATTTAACAGGGTTGGGATTATACCTGAAAATAATGATTTTAGACTAGATTTGGAAGAAATAAAAAATTTTATACCTGCTAATATGTTTTTATTAAATGTAATACTAGATGACAAACAAAATATAATAAATGCCTTTGCAGGTGATCCAATTAAATCTCATAGGGAAGGTGTTAAGTTCTGTATTAAAACATCAGGTTTAAAGGTAGACAAACAGGTAGATGGAATTATAGTTAATTCTTATCCAATGGAGATTAATTTTAAGCAGAGTATGAAGTGTGTTGCCAATTCTTTGCCAGCTCTTTCAAAAAATGGTATAGTTATGGGTTTTTTGAGAGCCGAAAAAGGTCTTGATGATATACCTTTACCTGACAAACCTCCACCATATCCTATATTAAAGTCTTTGCTTAAATTAATGGGTAAAGCAAATGTTATTCGTTTTTTAAATATAGTTAAAAAAGATTTAAAAGTAGAGGAAAAGTTTCTAGCATATTATACGCTTATGTTAATGAGGGAATATAATTTATTCTTATATGTTCCCACCTTAAATAGTAAGGAAATAAGGCATCTTGGATTTTTTCATCATTGTAATACGCCACAAGAAGTTATAGATCGCGCTTCTAAAAAACTTAAAAAAAACGCAGAGATCATTGTCTTTTCTGAAGGTGGCTCTACTTTTCCAATTATTGGGAATACTTTAGATTATTCATAAATAAACATTATTTTTAAAATAGCTTTTTATATTATTTGTTTTATCCATTGATGCCAATTAAAACTAAATATAATGATGTAAATATATTAAAAGAGTAGCGCAAAAATTGTCGAATTGCTTAGCGAATATAACTAAGTTAATATAAGGGAGTTAAAAGATGGATTTTAATTTAAGTGATGAACAAAAAATATTAAAGGAAATGGTTCACTCATTGACTGAAAATGAGATTAGACCAAAAGCTATGGAATGGGATAAAAATGAACAGTGTTATCCTGATGATTTAACTAAAAAATATAATGATTTGGGTTTAATGGGCATTACTTTACCTGAGGAATTTGGAGGACAAGGATTAACAGTTTTCGAGGCAGTATTGGTTATAGAAGAGATCGCTAGAGTATCCCCTTTGGCAGCCTTTCCTATTTTTGAATCTAGTGTGGGCCCAGTAATGGTAATAAACCTTTTTGGAACAAAAGAACATCGGGAAAAATACATACCCAAAGTTTGTAGTGGTGAAATGTTAATTTCTGTTGGAATGACAGAACCTGAAGCAGGATCAGCTCTAACAGATATGAAAACTACTGCTACCCTTGACGGTGATTATTATGTTGTAAATGGGACAAAAAGATTTGTTTCTGGTGGTGGACATAGTGAGGCTTATCTAGTTTATGTACGTATGAGTGAACAAAAGGGTTCAAAAGGTATAGGGGCGTTATTAATAGAGAAAGGTATGGAAGGATTTACCTTTGGAAAACAAGAGCGATTCATGGGTTTAAAAGGTCTCCCAAGTAG
>JAXHVM010000224.1 GCA_034189185.1 Deferribacterota bacterium | reverse complement strand
TTTACTTAAATAGACTTTTATATTTTTTTTACCACTAAATATAGTTCTAAGTGGCGTTGCAATATCACCAGGGTTAAGGCCTGCCATAGCAACTTGGTACAATAATGGTTGAAATAGATGATAATTATTACAGTCGAATAAGATTATCTCTAAGTCATCTTTGTCTTGTAGTTGTTTTACAACATTAATACCTGTAAAACCTCCACCAATAACTATAATTTTTTTCATATTTTATGTTATATATAATAATTTATAAATTATCAATATTAAAACATTAACTAAGGTATTGATTTTTGCTCAATAAATAATAACTTTTAAGTGATGTTAAGGTTTAATTTTCTTGTCTACAGGTATTTTGTAAATGTTATAGCTTTGGGCTTTACAAGTTTGCTTTTTAAACATATTAATATAGATGCATTTTTAACACTTTTAATAGCTGCACTTATATTAACGCTGTTAAATATATTTTTAAAACCTATTCTTGTTTTATTAACCTTGCCTCTTCAAATATTGACATTTGGTCTCTTTTATGTAGTTGTTACAGCTATAATTTTAAAATTAACTGCTTCCTTTGTTGCAGGCTTTAATATTGATGGTTTTTGGGCTGCTATTGGTGGGAGCTTGTTTATAGGATTTATTAATTTAATTTTTGACTTTTTCTCTAGAAGTGCTGAATTAAGGTTTATAGTATGGAAATAAATAATGAAAGGATTAAAAGTGATTTAAATAAACTTGAATATATAATAAATATGCAACATTTAGAATCTGATAATAATGGTGATGTTTTTAATAGTTTAACCGATATGAATGAGTTTATAATTAAAAGTATTATCAACAAGTATAGGCATTATGAGATTAGGGATATTTCTTTAAGGAATAAATATAATAATCTATTATCAAAGTACTTCGCCCGTAAAAGCAAGAAAAGTATGGGCAGACGTACTGAGAGCTCACTAGAATATATTAAAAATAAAGATGAAAATGTTTTTAAGATAATCTCAGGTAAAATAGATAGCTTAGGGTTGACCTTGCCAAGTAAGATCGAGGATATTATATGTAATAAAGTTATAGACCTTATGGATAAAGGTTATAAATTGGAAGATATAAATATTAAATATGAAAATGATAAAATAAGGGTGGTATTAAGTTGACTGTGAAGAACAAAAAATTGTATAGGATAATATTTGCAAATGAAAAAAAAGAGGTAATGCAACTACATGCTAATGAAGTAAACCCTACATCCTTTCTGGGGCTTATTGAGGTTAGTGATATAGTTTTTATAGATTCTTCAGATATTATCGTTACGCCTGAGGATGATAAGGTTAGAAAAGACTTTAAGGATGTGAAAAAAACCTATATTCCTATAAACTACATTATTAGAATTGATGAGGTCTCATTTAAGGAAGAAACTCCTGTAATTAGATTATATAATAATGATAAATAATTAATTTACTATATTTAAATATAGTAGAAATTTTATTTAATCTTTTTATTTGATATTTTAATAAAGTTCTATTTTAATGTGATTAGTTGTTAATATATCGTTTGACAGTTATAGAGCCTAAAAGTATAATTAGTTAAGGTAGTTATTTAAGGAGGCTTTATTATGAAGTTATGGAAATGGATAGGATCTATAATAGGTCTTTATGGTGTAGTTTTGATTATTCTTGGTATCTATTATTTTATAAACCCAGAAAGGGTAACTGCTACTGCAGAATATAATCCTACTTTCTGGTGGGGCCTCTTTATGACATTATTTGCTTCTATTTTGTTTATTATATCACACAAAAATGAAAACTCTTAAATATTTTAATATTTAACTCAATTAGTTTGCAGTATAATGGTAGCTTAAATATTTGTATTTATAAGCAAGTTTCTCAGTGTCAATGCTGCAAATTCAGGAGTTATATCTCTTTGGGGTGCAGCAAGCATTTCAAAACCGGCCATATGTTTTTTAACTGTAGCTGATCTTAAAAGAGTAGGGTAGAAATGTAAATGCATATGATATATGTTGTTACCTAATGTTTTCGGTTTTATATGGAATCCATAACTGAGAGGCATTACAACATCAAACAAAGAATCATACATCTTAATTAATCTCTTTAATAACATAGCTAAATCTTTTTTCTCGTTATCGTCAATATCACTTAAACATCCGATATGACGTTTTGGGATAGAAAGTGTTTCAAAAGGCCATACTGTCCAGAAAGGAACTATTGTAATAAAAGAGTTGTTTTCAAATACAACTAAATCCTTGACCTCCTTTTCATATTTAGCTATATCACAAATTAAACAACTATTATTATCTTTTAAATATTTTTCTTTGTTATATATTTCTTTTCTTATTACATCCGGTATTGTCTCAACAGCCCATATTTGGCCATGTGGGTGTGGATTACTGTTGCCGACACCACCCCTGTTTTCAAA
>JAXHVM010000223.1 GCA_034189185.1 Deferribacterota bacterium | reverse complement strand
GATGAGTGTTGTTGGAGATGTGGGTGATGCCATGGTATTTACCAGATGTATTAACATTGTTTTATGCTATCTATATCCTCGTTTTATCAATAAAAGGCTTTTGCGTCGTGTCCCCTCTTTGGGCTTAAAAAAACAACTAAATAGATTTGTTATATATTTACTAGGTATTCCCTTTGGTATGTAAGTAAATTAATATATTTTACCTAATTAGGAGGTTTTGATGTTGCCAGATTATTATGAATTTTATAATCCTGTTAAGATAGTTGCTGGCAGGAAAGCTGTTGACAATTTGCCCTACGAGATAGATAAGTTAGGCTGTAAAAAACCTTTAATTATCACTGATAAAGGTGTTGTTAAAGCTGGTTTGATTGATATTATTAAAAAGTCTTTTTATGATTCACAGATAACAGATTATTATATTTATGATGATACGCCACCTGATTCATCAGTTAGAGTGGTTAATGAGGTTGTTAAGATATACAAGGAGAATAATTGTGATGTATTAATCGCTGTTGGTGGAGGCTCCTCAATTGACACAGCTAAAGGTGTTAATATTGTGGTAACAGAGAAATCTGATGATTTAAAAAAATTCATGGGCGCAGAAATGCTTAATAAACCTATGGGGCCTATGATAGTTATTCCAACAACTGCTGGAACAGGTTCTGAGGTAACCTTGGTTGCAGTTATAAAAGATGAGGAAAAGAATGTGAAGATGGAGTTTACTTCATATTTTTTATTGCCAAAAGTTGCCATATTAGACCCAAGGATGACCCTATCTCTTCCACCAAAGATTACAGCTGCTACAGGGATGGATGCCTTAACGCACGCAGCTGAGGCGTATATATCAGTTCAAAAAAATCCTATGAGTGATGCCTATGCGTTTAATGCAATAAAATTAATTGGCGAAAACCTAGTTGAGGTTGTGAAAAATCCTAAGGATGAAAAGAAACGCTTTGCTATGGCAAATGCTGCAACTATGGCAGGGGTGTCTTTTTCAAATGCAATGGTTGGTATTGTGCATTGTCTAGGGCATGCAGCTGGTGCATTGTGTAATATTCATCATGGTACTGCAATGTCTATATTTTTACCCTTTGGTTTAAAACATTGCCTAAATAAATCAGAAGAATATGTAGGAGAATTATTGCTTCCTTTGGGTGGCGCTGATGAATATGCTAAAACCCCAAAAAGTAAAAGAGCCAAAAGAGCAATTGATTTTATATGCAAACTACGTAATGAATTAAAAGAAGCTTGTGGTTTGCCTACAACTCTAAAGGAAGCCGGTGTAAAAGAGGAGCAATTTGATGAGATAGCTAAAAATGCAATTAATGATGGCGCCCAAATATTTAGCCCTGAGGATATGGATTTTGATGATGCTTTAAATATTATAAAAGAAGCCTATAGATAAGGAGGTAATTATGGCACAATTAGAGGTCATTGAAAATAGGACTGTTTCAATAAATCCAGCAACGGGTGAAATATTAGGCTATTCATATTTAAATTCTATTGAGGAATTGAGGGTTTCTGTTAAGAAAGCTAGAGAAGCTCAAAAAGAGTGGGAGAAAATTCCTGTTAAAGAAAGGGCAAAATATTTTAAACCCCTTAAACAGTATCTTACAGATAATGCAGATATGTTAGCTGAAACAATTAGTAGAGATAATGGTAAAACGAGGGTTGATGCACTTGTTACAGAGATTATAACAGGCGCAATGGGAGTAAATTATTACTGTAAAAATGCCCATAAATTTCTAAAAGATAAAAAACTTGGGACAGGAAATATATTTTTTATTAACAAAAGAAGTAAGTGTGTACGCGTTCCCTATGGTGTTATAGGAATTATATCGCCTTGGAACTATCCCTTTGCTATACCCTTTCCTGAGATAGTAATGGCTTTGATTGCTGGTAATGCTGTAATTTTTAAAGGAGCTTCTGAAACGCAAAGAGTAGCTGAAGCAATAAGGGATGCAATTGATTATCTAAAACTGCCAGATGGCTTATTCCACTTTATAAATATGCCTGGTAGAATTGCTGGGAATGCTTTTCTTGAAAGTGGTATTGACAAGCTTTTTTTTACAGGATCGGTTGCGGTTGGAAAAAAACTGATGGCAAAAGCTGCCGAGACTTTAACGCCTGTTAACTTGGAATTAGGCGGGAATGATGCTATGATTGTTTGTAGTGACGCTGATCTCTATAGAGCAGCAAATGGTGCTATATGGGCAGGTTTTTCTAATGCAGGGCAATCTTGTGGTGGTGTAGAGAGGATATATGTTGAGGAAAGTGTATATGATAAATTTATAAAAATACTCAGCGAAAAGGTTGAAAAATTGAGGGTTGGTTATGATAGAGATTATAATGTTGATATTGGTGTATTTACAACAGAAAACCAGCTAAACAAGGTAAAAGAGCATGTTGATGAAGCCCTTTCAATGGGTGCAAAAATAATTGCTAAATCAAAAGT
>JAXHVM010000222.1 GCA_034189185.1 Deferribacterota bacterium | reverse complement strand
TTTATTAGTTACTAATGATAAAGATTCACAAAAACCATATAATAGAATTAGAGCGAAAGAAAAATAAATAATATTATTTTTAACCTTATTAACTCTAATATAGTATATAATTGGTAGTAATATTAAGATTGCATTAATTATAGCTAGAATAACTAATAATGATTTCATTTTAAAATTACTTTAAATTGTAGTTGTATATGTATAAAAAAATAATTATAATTAAATATCATATAGAAGCAAGAATAGATAAAGGTTATTTATGAGTTTATTTGGTTATATTTTTATGCTAGGCAGCTGGTTCTTTATAATAGCATTTGCGATCTTTTGTATTTATGAGGAACTTAAAAACACTTAGCAAAAATAATAGCCAAGCTGTATAAAGCAACCTATTACTAGTTAAATATTTTTTATATATAGATTAAACCATATATAGAATATTCATAATTAACCCAAGTATTATAAATATAAATGCAATAGTTTTAGCTAAAATCTGTTCATTTACCTTATTAGCAAATCTTGCGCAAGTAACACCACTACCTGCAGCACTAAAGCCTATAATAAATCCAGCAAATACTCTTATATTACCATGTAAGGCATATCCAAGTGAGCCTGAACAGGCTGTTATTGCCATTATAAGAGCAGAGGTTCCAACTGCCACGTGAATAGGATAATTTAGAACAAAGATCAAGATTAGTAGTACCATCACACCACCGCCAGCACCGAGAATTCCTGTTATAAGACCAACACCAAAACCTAGGATCATTGCAGTTAATATTCTTTGATTCCATGTATTAAATTTGATCAATTTTTTCATTTTATTTGCTATAAATTCTTGTTTTAAGCCTCTTTTCCATATAATAACACCCATGATTACTATAAAAACTCCAAATGTCCCACCTAAGCCCACTTCTGGCATGCCAGCAGCTAAGGTAGCTCCAAGCTGTGCCCCTAAAATTGACCCTATTGCTATCCATATTCCAGATTTTATATCTATATTTCCATATTTATAATAAGTGTAGGATATTGATAAAGGAGCTATAGTATCTACTATTAAACTTGTTCCTATAGATTCATGGATTGGAAAATTTAATAGCATATTAACTAGAGGCACAACTACCATTACACCCGAGGCCCCTGTTAAGCCGGTTATTATACCTGTAAATATACCAATCAAAATCATTAAAATTATTACGCTAATGCTCATCTTTTTGCCTCATTTACGACCAAATCCATTTTGCCCCGCATCGTTTCTATACAAATTATTTATATAATATAGACCTACTTGTTGCATACTACACAAATTTATTTTTTTAGTTATCATCATATTGTTTTGATAAGCACAAATAATGCAAGAATTACAATAAATACTGAAAGTCCAATTTCTAACCAGGTAGGCTTTGTCTTTAGAGATATTAAACTCCCTATCCATGCTCCACTTATTGAGCCTATCATAACGAATAAAGCAGGAAGAAATATTATATTGCCACGAGAATAAAAGACAATAGCCCCCGCAACTGCTGTAAAAATAGTTGCGAATAAAGAGGTGGCTATCGCTTTTCGTATGTTAAGCTTCATAATCCTTAAAAAAGGAGGAAATAAACTACCTCCACTACCTCCACGCATAATTGTTAAAAGATTAAGAAAGAATGCTCCAATTATGATAGTTTTAGCGGTTGGATTGATTTTTTGAGCAGTCTCTGAAAAAATTCTGTCAAAATAAATTCCAGATACTGTTATGATTGAAATAATAACAAATATAATTGCTAAGGCTAATGTTGGTATAAACCCCGTTAGAAATGCACCTATTGTTGTGCCCAATAGACCACCAATTATTACATATTTAGCAGTGTTTAAATCTATATTCTTTCTATGTTCTATGGCACCTATAAGGGAAGACAGTGGTATAACTAATAGATTTATTCCAAAAGCACTTAATAAAGGTAATCCAGCAGCATAAAGTAGTGGTATTCTTATGGAACCCCCGCCTATTCCAAACATACCACTCATAAAGCCAGAAAAGAGGCCAATTAGAAGATACATTATCATTTGTGTTATCAGTTCCATTTAATCTCTCTCCATATCTTTTACCATCGAATTTCTGCTGAAGTTCGTTAATAGGATGTATTGTAAGTCTCAATATGCCTTATTTGCGTATCTTCCTAATATATAACACCAAGTGTCCCGAGGCCTTTTATCATATAATTTAAAATATTGATTTTTAACCCAATTAACTACTGGACCATGCTTTAAATCCCTTTTAGGATGCATTCTAAAGTATTCTATTATAAAATTAGCAATCATCTTTCTTACATCTTTGCCTATTATTTATATATAAATTGAAAGCATAATGCCCTATCTTTTTGTTGCACATTAAATAGTATAATTAGCATTCTACATATTTTTATAGGATTATACAATAATAATGCTTTGTATATACAAAAAGAGAACTATATATGAATAATATGTTAC
>JAXHVM010000221.1 GCA_034189185.1 Deferribacterota bacterium | reverse complement strand
TTTAATTATATCCATCCAGCTATATTAATATCTAGTATCGCAACATTCCACGTCTTTATAGCTCAATTTTCAATTGGTATGGGGTTATATGTAATTATTAATGAATATATATCTTATAAAACTGAAAATAATAATCTATTAAATTTTACTAAAAAAAATACATCATTAATAATCTTTATTGCAACTATTTTAGGTGCAGTAACAGGTGTTGGAATTTGGTTTACAATATCAATTGTTGCTCCAAGGGCCACATCAGAACTAATACACAATTTTGTCTGGTTTTGGGCAACTGAATGGGTGTTTTTCTTAATAGAAATTATATCAATTTTATTATATTATTACTTATGGAATAAAATTAGCAAAAATCTTCATTTAACAATAGGTGCAATCTATTTTATAGCTGGTTGGTTTAGTTTATTTCTAATAAATGGGATCATATCCTTTCAACTAACACCAGGCAATTTTCACGAAACAAATAATATTTGGCACGGTTTTTTTAATCCATCTTTTTTACCATCAACTATTGCAAGAACTGGTTTTTGTCTAATATTAGCCTCAATTTATTCACTTCTTGTTATGTCTTTTACAAAAGACAAGAAAATTAAAAAGCTTGCAGGGAGAATATCTTCTTCATTTATAATAATTGGTTTTTTATTAACAACCTTTGGAAGTTATGGGTGGATTCATTCTGTACCAACTGAGGCGAGTAAACAAATCTTAGGAGGAAACCTAATTCTCTCTAACTTTTTCAAATATTATATAATAATAGGTGTCATTGTTTCAATAATAGCGTTATTATTAGAGCTTATATTTTACAAATACATAAATATAATTTTTGCATTAATACTCTTATGCTTAAGTTTTATGTCGTATGCCTATTTTGAGTTCTCAAGGGAGAGGGTTAGAAAGCCATATGTAATCTATAGTCAAATATACTCTAACGGAATTACTGTTAATGAATCTGCTGAAATAAACAAGAATGGAATATTGCAATTTATTAATCCATTATTAAAAAACAAAGCTAAAGATGATATCGATAAAGGTGGGATTGTTTTTAGATCTGAATGTTACAGTTGTCATAGTTTATATGGATTCAATGATCTAAAAAGTAAAGTAGGTGGACTAAAGAAAGAGGATATTTACTATATTATTGACGCTATTGGTTATAACCCACTAATGCCAACATTTTTAGGTACTGATGAAGAAAAAAGGTATTTATCAAAATATCTAGAATACAAATTAAATAAAAACTTAAACAATGAATAATTTTTTAAATTATATACCGACCTACATAGAAACAATTTCAGCTCCAGAGTTTATTTTTGTATCCCTTTATATTATAACACTACTATTTCATATAATTTTTGTAAATTTAACAATTGGGTGCACTGCTTCTATACTTGTTAGTAAATATATTTATAAAGTATATAATGATAACGATTACAATATTATCTCAAATAAACTAGCCAATTTAAATACTATCAATATATCTTTGACCATAACAACAGGAGTAGCACCCCTATTATTTATACAAGTCTTATATGATAAACTTTTTTATACCTCATCAATACTTATTGCATATTATTGGCTATTTATTTTGATAGCAATTATTATTGCTTATTATCTATTTTATATTTATAAGTACAAGCCATTTTATTTAAAATATAAACCCTTTGGTGGGACAATATATATCTTTATTGCATTTATACTTTTTATGTATGTTGCTTTTATACTTGTCTCAAACACATTAATCTCATTAAACCCACATATATGGCCAAATCTTCAAAATTCTATTAACTTTAACATAATCCCTACATTACTGCCTAGGTATCTACATTTTATATTAGCAGCTCTTGCATTTAACGGAATATTTATTTGTATTTATGCTAATTATAATAAAACGATTGATAATAATATAAGAGAAAAACTTTATAATCTAGGTAAGAATATGTTTATATATACAACAATTACTCAGTTTATAATAGGGCCTTGGTTTTTGCTATCCCACAAGAAGGAAATACTTTATAATGTGTTAACAGGCACTGGCACAATATATATAGCAATTGCTATACTGTTATCAATTGTTTTAATATATTTGCTTATAAAGAAAAAATCAATTATACTAATATCTATAATTTCATTTATAGTGCTCACACTAATGATTCTATTAAGACGGCTAATTGAAGTGGAATATCTAAAACCATTACTTGAATCTATCATTTACAAAACGGATTTTCAATTGACAGCTTTTATAATGTTTCTTGTTCTTTTTTTAGGTGCATTAATTTTTTTAATTTTTTTACTAAGAACTATTAACAAAAAAACAATGTAATAGAGTTTAAACTATGAGCTCAATATATCTAACAGAAGATAATGTAAAAAACATTTTATCAATTGATACCACAATTGAACTTGTTGAAGAAATCTTTAGGGAATATTCAAAGGGTAATGCCTTTAATATGCCAAGGCAGAGGATGCGCATTAGAAAAGGTATG
>JAXHVM010000220.1 GCA_034189185.1 Deferribacterota bacterium | reverse complement strand
TCACCTGTTGGTGGCATTGCACCCGAAAGGGTCTGGTTAAAAAGATCTTGAAATACTATTCTATCAGCTTTATAGCCTGTTGTGTTAACATTCGATAGATTATCACCAACCACATCCATTGCATTTTGATTTTGATTGAGACCTGTTAAAGAAGTATAAAGTGATCTAATCATACAAAAACCTCCTACTATTTATTTTAGTTTATTTTAAGTGTTACCATTACTATCAACTTGATTAACCGATAAAATCTGGTCCATAGTAACCATATTGTTATCAACATTAAATTTCAATGTGCCAGCATCATTAACAACACCACTAACTATACCCTCTGAATATGTATTAACAGTAATGGGTTTACCACTTTCATTATAGGCATCTACCTGAAATGCATATACCCCCTCCGGGACAATTTTACCATCTAAGTTTTTACCATCCCATATAACCTTATTTTTACCAGCAACGGCCTCATCACTGACTAACTTAGTAATCACCTTGCCGTTATTATCAATTAATGAGATCTCCACCTTTGATGGTTTATTGTTTACCTGGAATGATATTTCTGCTTGATTCCCATCAAAATATGTCTTATTGCCCATATATCTAACCTCTTTGCCAATAAAGTTCGATGCCGTTAATAATTGGTTATTACCCGATAGGTCTTTAACCTGGTTATTCAGGTTATCTAATTTATCTGATAGATTAATAAGTTGTTCCAAAGCAGAAAATTGAGCAGATTGTGACACAAACTCTGAATTATCCATTGGTTCTGCTGGGTTTTGATTTTTCATCTGGGCAACTAAAAGTTGCAGAAAAGCATCTTTGTCCATTTCCTTTTTTGGAGTATTATCTTTTGGTATATCCTCAACAAATCTAATTCCATCTAGATTTTCTAAAAACATTTTGACCTCCTAACTTATGCATATAATGCATTAAGTTTTGTTTCCTCTTCTCTAATCTTCTCTATCTTTTTACTAGCAAATTTTTTGCCACTCTTATCTTCTTCATGCTCTCTCTTATTGTTATGTTCTCTACTAAAATTAAAAAAATTATACTCAGATATATTTACACCTTTCTGTACTAGGTTACCCTTTATACTCTCAAAAGCTGTTGTTATAAGGTGCTTTAGATTATCATTGTCTAAAAAAATCTTTGCCTTTATACTGTCATTATTATCAGTTAACAATATTTTTACTTTTCCAATATCCTCCATTGCAATTTTTAATTCAGCTTTTGAATGGTTGCTTTCTTTTACAAATTTTACATATTCAACAATCTTATTAGCAATATCCTTTATCAACCTTGGGCTTGATAGCTGATCCCCTCTAAGCTCAAATACATTCTTATCTGTTAAATTACTGTCAACTTGCATCTGTTGCATCCTTATATATGAGTTGTTATTATTTAACTGACTTTCTTTTGCTAACAATTGTTCAGCCCTGCCACCTTCATGGCCATGGTTTTTTGTTTTCTCAATATTTTGCCTATTGAAATCATGATCAGCAAGGGCTCTTCTATGGACTCTACTAGTATCTATATTATTAACCTCTTTTGAAGTACCTTCTTTTGCATCTTTTTGCTTATTATTTTTAAGGAATATCTCCCTAAATAATTTATCTTCTTTATTTGTATTAATAAAATTTAATTTGCCTATTTCACCACCTTCGCCAGTATATTTAGCTATTAACCTATCATTGAGCAACTTTGCTACTTCATTCCCATGATTTCCATTCTCTAATTTATTAATAAATTTCTCCAATGTATTTAGTACTTTTTGTAGTTTATCACTCTCATTAGTATTTATATTATTCTCCAACGGCCCTATTTTTGATAAAATATCTTTATTTTCCAATTTACTGTACATCAATTTATTCAGAAGCTTGGATTCCATTAAAATATTATTCTTATTCTCTGCTACAGAGATGATCTTATTTATTAAAACTTCTATTTTTGAATTAACATTTTCTTCTTTAACTCCATTATTTATGTAATTCTTAGTTTCTTCTATATTTTTTTTATCAACCAAATTATGGTTATTATTTATAGGTTCATTTTTTTCAATTTTTATTTTACTAACGTATTTACCAAAAGCATCAGAATTATTACTAATAAGTTTATTTTTGCCTATGAGGAAATTTTTGCTCCTTGCTAATTCTTCTAAGCTATTTGGTATAGAAGCTTTCTCTTTGCTAACATTAGTTGTATCTAGAAAATGCTCTGACGAAGCAATAATACCTTTACTAACTATGCTTTCATTAGAAAAACTATCTATAAAGCTGCTTATCTTTTCATATATCTCTTTCAATGATGATTTAATTTTTTCATTAATTATTTTATCAGAATTCATTACTTCATTGTTACCAGGTATTTCTTTCCATATCTTATTACTATTTACATTTTTCGTGGAAAAAATTTCCCCATTTTCAAATAAATGCTCTATAGATTTCTTTAATTTGTTAAGCTTATTAAATAAATCTCTATTTGATGCCTCATCAGTATTTTTTTC
>JAXHVM010000219.1 GCA_034189185.1 Deferribacterota bacterium | reverse complement strand
CAAAATATATGTTATCATTTAACCTGATATATCCTTTATCAGGCTTAACAAATCCCGTTATCATTTTTAATAGAGACGTTTTTCCGGCTCCTGATGGTCCGAAAAGTGCTATTTTTTTTGCGTTAGATTTGAATTTAAAGTCTAGCTTTATATCTCTAAATTTCTTTACAACATTGATATCAAACATATAACTTGCAAATTTTTAAATTTATTCTATATTATTTTATAATTTGTTATAAAAGTAGCATTATAGTTAATTTTACTTATATTTAAAGGAGAATTTTATGTTTAAAAAAGAAAATTTAATTGTTTTTAGTTTTCTTTTTATTGTTTTATTAATATTTATATTAAAAATATCGACTGTTAATGCAAAGGATTTTGACGATCTATATATAAAATCAGGGGGCATAATATCTTATATACACCTTAAAGAGGGTAATATAAAATATTATGATTATGCAATAAAAAATAGTGAAAAAGACAGTAAAAAAACTGTAAATAATATCAAAAAAAATACTTTTTATATTGCAGCCAATGTAAGTAACAAAAATAAGCAAAAAATTGCTAATCTATTAAATAATTATTCAAATATTAAGCTATTTAAAAATAGCGGTATAATCTCTATAGAAACCACCAAGAGTGAACTTAATAAATTTTTAGAAAATTTAATAACCTTGACTAAAATAAAATATGTTCAGAGAGGTGCTAAAAAAACATTTGATAGCAAATTTAAAGAGCTTAAAGGAACTAAAAAAATAAATGTTGATAGTGATAATTTAGAATATGCCCCAAGGGATCCACTATTTGAAGAGCAGTGGTATTTATATAATAGTGATGAGGAAGGAGTTGATTTAGGATATTTAGGTTATCGTAAATTTATAGATGAACAAAACTATAAATATAATAAAAATAATCCTCCTGTTATTGCTATAGTTGATATTGGTATATATTATGATACCCCAGAATTGTTAAATAGAGTTTATGTAAATAGTGGTGAAATTCCAAATAATAATGTTGATGATGACAATAACGGTTATATTGACGACTACAGAGGTGTGGATATTGGCCATCCTGAGTGCACATTAACAGAGTGTATAGATGGATATGAGGCATACCATGGAACAGCTATGTCTTCAATAATTGCTGCTAAAACAGATAATAATATGTATATGACTGGACTATTACCAGATGAGGCTAAAATACTTCCCTTATCAGCAAGTTCAGATTATTCCACAGTTGATAAATATAATGAAGCTTATGACTACATTTTAGAGATGAAAAATAAAGGTGTCAATATTGTTGCAGTAAATGTATCAGCTGGTGGGCCTTATGACAGAGTGGAATATTCATTAATAGAGAAATTTTTAGATGCTAACATATTAGTTGTTGCAGCAGCAGGTAACGAAAATAAGAATATTGATAATTCAGGAAATGGTGGAAATGGTTTTTTTGATATACCAACGGGAGCTTATCCTGCAGCTTATGATTTAGATAATATAATCTCAGTGGGTGCTATAAATAGATATGGGGAGCCAACTGTCTTTACTAACTATGGGCACGTTGTAGATATTTACATGCCAGGGGAAGAGATAATTAGCCTAAACTATCCACCAAGTGTCATAATTGGTTCTGGCACATCACAGGCTGCAGCAGTTACCTCTGGTGTTGTTGGAATAGCAGCCTATTTATATCCAAATTGTGTTGGGTTAGAATTAAAAGATTTATTATTAGATAGATCAAGTCAGAATATTGGATCTTTTACAGTGGAGTTTACAAATCAAATTTTAAATAGATTATTTGCTAGTGACGATATATTTAATATGAATATGATAAAGCTAAGTAGTTCAGAGGGTGATGCATTAATAACTGAAAGTGGACTAAATAATGTTAATTGTAATTCATTTGGTATTGGTAGATAGTAAGGGAGGTGCATAAATGAAAGGGGTTTTAATTAATAGCTTTAAAGATTACTATCTAGAAAAGAAAGATGAGGATTCATGGAAAAAGCTACTAAATAATATTGGTCTAGGAAATCACACAATAATTTTGGCTACAACTGATTTTGATGATAGCAAAGCTATGAGTTTAATAGAGCATATGGCAAAGGAATTAAATATGCAAAAAAAGCTATTTTTAAAAGAATTAGGAGAATACTTTGTAACAAATACTTCGCAAAAATTGTATAAGCATTTTTATAGAAAATATAATAGTGCAAAGGAATTTTTATTGAATTTAGATAATATCCATAAACAGATGACATCAACTGTAAAAGGAGCAAAACCGCCAAAATTTAGCTATAGCGAAAAGGATGATAAAACATTATTAATGACATATAATTCTCATAGGGATATGGTTGATTATTTCATAGGTGCCATACAGGGGGTTGGTAAAATATATAATGAAAGATTATTAGTAAATATTACAAGTAATAATCAAGCCGAGATAAGATTTCAATAGGAGGTAATCATTTATGGAGCAAAAAAATGCAATAACTATGAAAGGGCAACCATTAACGTTAGTTGGAG
>JAXHVM010000218.1 GCA_034189185.1 Deferribacterota bacterium | reverse complement strand
GATTATTATTATGAAAACAGAATTAACAAACAGTTAAATAAAATGCTAGAAGATAATTTAGATGTATCAATATGCGGTGTTGATATTATAGATGAGAAAGGAAAAATTATTAGAAGCTCGATTAAGAAAAATTTTATAGTGCCTATTTTAGATATTTGCCTCATAAATATCCATATTTATCCTAGTTCGCTTATGATTTCAAGGGATTTGTTTAATAACATTGGTTATTTTAAAGAGTATTTACGTTGTGTTAAAGACTATGAATATATTGTTAGAATTGCGCTACATTATAATATTTATTATTTAGGCAATCCATTATTTGCTTATAGATTACATAGTCAGAATATGACAAAGAATTTAGAGCAAATGTTTTTTAATAAGCTCTTTAATGCATATGAGGTTAAAAAAGACATTATAAAATATTTTAAAAAACCTGAGTATTATTATTTTAATGTTCTTAAAACGGTGTATAAACTAAACAATTTAAAGGAATTTCGCAAATATTATAGAATTGTAAGCCCTTTGGGAAAAGCTCCTCTTGAGTGGAAAATAAAATACATTTTATCATATTTCCCTTTTATTACAAAATTGATTGTTACATATAAATTAAAAGAAAAATTTTATAAAATAATTAGAAAAATAAAATTTTTAAATTATAATATTTAACTAGATTTATTTTATCTGTTACATTTATATTATGATAATTAACATATAGTATATGAAAAATATTGATTTTTCGCCTTATGTATCAATTATTATACCATTATATATTAATGCTGAGGGTCTTTCAAAATGTCTTTCTGCAAGGAGAAATTAGAGTTATCCTAGAGAAAGATTTGAAGTAATTGTTGTTAATAATGGCTCTAAGGATAATCCTAAAGAAGTAATTAAAAATTATATTGGGGACATATATTGAACATTTTAATTATAACTAATTTGTATCCTACATCAATTACAGATAACAGCACGACAAAGGCTTTGCATGATTTGGTGAAGTATTGGACAAAAGATAATATTTTTGTGGTAAAAACTAAATTGACAGTAAACTTTTTTTCATTTTTTAAAATTTCAAAATATTTTACCCCATTTAATTGTGAAGGTATTCATGGCGTTGAGTTACCAGTTCTTAAAGTCCCTAAACTGTATTGTTTCCCCAATTTCAATATTGACCATATTCTTCAAGATTATGATTTTGCACCGGATCTTATTATATCTGATATGCCTATAAACCATATACTTGCATATAAATATTCTCAGAAAGTTGGTAAACCACTTGTAGTTGGCATACACATGAGTGAAATTAAATTACATAAAAGTAAAAATGTTTTTGATTTATTTAATAAAAGTAAAATAAAAGATTTATACAAAAAATCACAATTAATAATATGCAGATCACATTCAATATATGAGCGATATATTGATTTGTTTCCTGAGCATATACATAAATCTTATATATCCTATTTTGGCATAGACGAAGCACATATAATAAACAGTAAAAAATTTGCTGACAAAAAAGAAAAAATCAAGAATAGAGGAATAATAAGCATAGTAACTGTTTCAAAGTTAATTAAATTAAAAAATATTGACATTGTATTAAAAGCCTTGGCGAAATTATCAAAAAATATTGAATGGTTTTATACAATTATTGGTGATGGCCCTGAGAGAAGTAAATTGAAGAAATTAGCTGTGAGTTTGAATATTCAAGACAGGGTTTATTTTAAAGGTTTTTTACCACATACAGAAACATTGAAATTTTTAGAAAAGTCTGATTTATTTATTATGGTTAGCGCCCCGGAAACTTTTGGTTTGGTATATTTGGAAGCCATGGCAAAAGGCTGTATAGTAATTGGAACTAAAAATTGGGGAATAGATGGTATTGTTTTAGATAAGAAGAATGGATTTTTGATTAGAGAAGGAGATACAAAAACGCTTTATTCTTTATTAGAAAATTTCATTTTTAATCCTTATTATAGAAATGACTTGCTGAAAATATTAGATGAATCCTATAATACTATTTTTAGTTATACTGCAGAAAAAGCCAGCTCAAATTACCGGACGATAATATCAAAGTTAGGGTTAAGTAATGATTGTTAAAGTAGCACATCTAACATCAGTGCACTCGAGATATGATACCCGAATTTTTTTAAAAATGTGTAGTTCTTTAGCTAAAAATGAAAACTATAAAGTAAGTTTAGTAGTAGCAGATGGCAAAGGTAATGAGTCTAAAAATAGTGTAAATATAATAGATGTTGGAGCAAAAACTAGGGGAAGAATAACTCGAATGACAAAAACTGTACAAAAAATTTTTAAAAAAGCAAAAAAATTAGATAGTGATATATACCACCTTCATGACCCAGAGCTTATCCCTATGGGGTTGAAACTCAAAAAGATGGGTAAAAAAGTGATATTTGATGCTCATGAAGATTTACCAAAACAACTACTTGGAAAACCGTATCTAAATAAACCTGCCAAAATTTTTCTTTCAAAATGTTTTGAAATCTATGAGAAATATGCATGTAAAAAGTTTGACATTATCATAACAGCAACACCGCATATAAGAGACAAGTTTTTAA
>JAXHVM010000217.1 GCA_034189185.1 Deferribacterota bacterium | reverse complement strand
TTAAAAAATATCGTATAAGAGATTATAGGGGAGGTGGTAGAGCATCTTCTAGAGAGACAATAGGTAGAGTATGTGCTGGCGCAATAGCAAAAAAGATATTGTTATTAAAAGGGATAACAATTACTGGTTATGTAAAGCAGGTTGGTAGTATAAAAGCTGAAACATTTGATGTAGATGAGATAGAAAACAATCCAGTTAGGTGTCCTGATAGATATAAAGCTAGTGAAATGGTTGATTATATTTTAAAGATAAAAGAGAAAGGAGACTCTATAGGTGGGATTGTAGAGATAGTTATCAAAGGAGTACCACCAGGTATTGGTGAGCCTGTTTTTGATAGGTTAAATGCAGAGTTATCAAAGGCCATAATGTCAATTCCAGCAGTTAAGGGTATACAATTTGGTATAGGCTTTGATGGTGTAAGTATGTTAGGCAGTGAAACGCATGATGAATTAACTGAGAATGGTTTTTTATCAAATAATGCTGGTGGTACTTTGGGAGGGATTTCAACGGGACAAGATATTATTTTTAATTTTATTGTTAAACCACCTTCCTCTATCTTAATCCCCAGGAAAACAATAGATATTAATGGTAACCCAAGAGAGATTGTTACTAAAGGGAGGCATGACCCGTGTGTTGCCCCACGTGTTGTTCCAATTGCTGAAGCTATGAGTGCCATTGTTTTGATAGATTTAATTATGATTGATAATGCAAGAAGAATTTTATAAATATTAAAATTAACCCCTGATTTAATTGCCTAAATTTTTATTTAGCATGTATTTAAATATTATATCTTTATTTAATATAATTAATAACTATCAATCAAATTGGTAACGCCTCCTAAAATATAGTACAAGTTTACTTTTTCAAAAGTAGGTAACAAATATAAATGATACTTTATAAGATATAAATTAAAGAATGTTGTAATAGAGAGTATTCTTTATCTAAAACTAATTATTATTACCATTATAACCTGGTATATATATAGATATAACAATATTCTATGATATATATAAGCCTCTATAGTATTAGAATTTATAGGATATAATATAGGTAATTTTGATAAAATATATTTCCTGAAGTAAAAAAGAGGAATAAATTACTTGACTCTTATTTAAAATTAAATATAACTATGTTAACTATTTTAAAGGTGATAGTTTAAAGTATTACTGGATTATTTGATAAGTTTAATTTATTAAAAAGGAGGAAATTTATGAATATTGAAGATGTAAAAAAAGTGGCTGTAATAGGTGCAGGTATGATGGGAAACCAAATCGCTGAGATACTTTCCCGTAAAGGAAAATATGAAGTTCACCTGGTGGATATAAACGAAGATCTAGTTAAAAAAGGATTACAGACTATATCGGAAAGGTTGGAAAAGGTCTTTGTTGCCAAAGGGAAGATGACTGACGATGATAAGAAGCAAATCATGGATAAAATAAAGGGAGGTACAAGTCAAGAGGAAGCATTGAAGGAAGTTGATATCGCTATTGAAGCGGCAACGGAAAACCTCTCTATAAAGAAAGATATTTTTAAGAGCATGGATGAAAAGACCCCTCAACATGCTATTTTGACATCTAATACCTCTTGCCAAAATATAACAGAGATGGCTTCAGTCACAAAAAGGCCGGAAAAGGTTGTGGGGACTCACTTTTTTAATCCTGTGGGTATGATGAAGCTTGTTGAGATCGTAAGGGGGGCTCACACCTCTGATGAGACCGTTGAAATAGCCTGTGGCTTAGCACGCAAGCTTGAAAAAGAGCCAGTGATATGTAAGGATATAAGCTATGGATTCTTAGCTAACAGAGCTTATACTCCTTTGGCAATAGAAGCAGTTCAGATGCTTTGGGAAAGAGTTGCACCCCCAGAGGATATTGATAAAGCGCTCAAGCTTGGCTACAATTTGCCGATGGGCCCTTTAGAGCTCTTTGATTTTGTAGGAGGTTGGAATGTAGTTATAGCTTCAGAACAAGATGCTATAAGAGAACTTGGTCCTGAGAAAGGAAGGCTTCACCCTCTCATAAGAATGATGTCTCGGGCTGGGTACTCTAGTATTTACTCTTTCTGGAAAGATGTATTGTCTAAATGGTAATGTAGAAGTAAGACATAGATTAGGAGGAAGGATATGGCTTATGAGAATATAATTGTTGAGTGTGAAGAAGATAAATGATTGCTTTTATTCAAAATCATGAGCCAAACTTTAGAGGAGAATAAAAATAAGGCAAGAAAAGCTTCATCTTGACATTAATTTCTAATATATTAGAGAGTAACTTTCTTTTAGATATAGTAATTTCATGTGAACTTTTATCTGTATTTGTATTTTATAAATGAGAGACACCTTCCCATTTTATTCTTTGAATAAGATCTTTTATGTTAACTGTAAGAATAGGTTAAATTTTCTGTCAACATTCAAACTAAGATTTTCTAAATAGATGAGGTATCTCTATCATAAACTAATCACCTTTTATTATTGTTCTAATTAAAGCTAATAAAAAATATTACTATATTCACACTATTCTTCAATTATTTTTTTTGATGATGAGCTGAATAATTTTCGAAATCTTTCAAGCATAGCCCTTGGTGT
>JAXHVM010000216.1 GCA_034189185.1 Deferribacterota bacterium | reverse complement strand
TAACAATTCAGCAAATATCAGATAATCTATATTTAATTGGTGATTTTATATCAGAGGCAAGAGTTGGGCAAGGACTAATGGCTTCAAGGGTAACAGTCGCTGCCCAACTCTTGCCTCTGATATAAAATCACCAATTAAATATAGATTATCTGATATTTGCTGAATTGTTATATCCTCGGCGTTTGACAGACCTGCAACACCTGAAACACCAATTATCTTTTTATTTGGGAATAATTTTATGCATTTATTTATAAATACTGTTTTTGCTTCCTTTTTATCAAAGGCTTCAAGTATAATATCAGAGTTTTTACAAAATTTTTCTATATTCCCCTCATCTATTTTTTCATTATAGGTAATGTATTTTAGGTAAGGATTTATTTTATTAAGGGTCTCTTTTAAAGCGGTTGTCTTTGCCATTCCTATTTGATTTATAAAATAGTATTGTCTGTTTAAATTTGATGGCTCTACAATATCATAGTCAACTAATATTAATGACCCAGCTCCCATTCTGGCTAATATTGCTGCACAGTTTGAGCCAATACCGCCTAAGCCAGCTATTGTTATAACCGATTTGATCAATTTATTAAATATCTTTGGTGAATGTCTAGCTACAAGCAAATACATTAACTCATCTTTATTAGGTTGCTCACCTTTTTTTATAAGAAATATTTCATCGTTATTCTTTAGCTTGTAGTCTCTTTCTACTATGTGGCCATTTAATATTATAATATCAGCATCATTTTTGAATTTCTTTTTTACTGAATAAATAGTTGTGTTTTCTGGTACTTCAATAATTTTACCATTACAATTAATACGCATAATTTATAGCATTTATTCTATCTTTTTTTATTTTATACTTACAATCACTATTTTTTATTTCAAGCATAGCTTTCACTCTATCATATAGGATTTTACAATTACCCTTTTCATTTTTATTTACACAAATATAGTTATCAGAGATATTTTTTACTTTTATATAATAATTTTCTCCATTTTGCACATTTACCATCCCGCCTTCGAAAGATTTAATCTTTTTTATAGCTAGCTCAGGTAATAACTTGTATCTATATATATTATAATTGCCTTTATAGTATATATAATTTTTATAATCATTGTAGGTATAAATATAAATATTTTTATTATCATCATAAAGGTATAATAAATTTTTTTCATTTATTTCACAGTAATTATTAGTTAGTAACAATAAATACAACAATAAGATGGAAAACCGTGCTTTGGGTAAATAGAATATAATTATTATAAATATAGTTGATATTATAAGTAATAATAAATCTATTTTATAAATTGTGAATAATGGATACGTTGAAATATATAAAAAATTAATAAGAGTCTTTGTAATGTGTTCGCAATAAATTAATGGTATTATTAATAATTTACTGAAGAAAAGTGATAATAAGCCCAGCATAACATAAATATTTATAATAGGCAGTAATAAAATTGTGTTAAGCATTGAAGCAATATTGAACATACCAAAGATGTATAAAGATATTGGCATTATAACACTTTGGGCAGCTATACTAATATAAAAGCTATTTAATGTTTTATTTTTATTAGAGAAACCTAGATATATAATCCCCGCTGTGGCGGTAAATGAGAGTATAAATGAGATATTTGTAGTAATTTTTGGGTTAATCATTATAAATATTGCCGCAAGTAGTAGTATGAATTTTTTAAAATTAACTTTTATATCAAAGATAAATAATAACATAATAAAAATCCCCGTAATTGATGCCCTAATAACAGGTACCTTAAAGCCAGTCAAAGGCATATAAAAGAATAGCACTATAATAATAAAGAGATATTTAAGCTTTCTAGGTAAAAAAAATAGGAGTAAAAAACAAAATGTAGAGATTATTCCTACATGTAGACCTGATATTGCTAATAGATGATATACACCAGCTATTATTAATTTATCTTTTATATCAGTTGTGAGAAAATCTCTATCGCCAACTATAAGTGCTTGTGCTAATCGCAACTTACTTTTTGACTCTTTAAATAACCTTGCTGAATATTCTTTTCGAAATTCTAATATATTTGATAAAAAAGGGATTTTTATATCCTTTATGGCATCCTTTTTATATTTAATTATTAAGGTCCCTGGATCATAATAATCTTTTAAATTTAAAGGCCCTTTTGTAGTTGAATATGTTATGCCACTTGTTTTAGTATTAATTACATCAATTATTAAAAAGGTATATCCAGAGAATATTTTAATAAATAAAATCAAAATAATAATTGATAACCCTAATCTTTTTTTGAAAAATAAAATAATTAGGATAAAAATTGTTATAATGTAGAGATATAAATTTTGGGTTGCATATAGGGCAACAAGAATATTAAGAATAAGAAATAACTCAGTTTTTTTAGTAGAAGCAATTTTTTTAAGATAAAAAAAATTCATAGTGGCAATTTAATTATATAAGTTTTATAGTTATATTAAAATCTATAAAAGGGGTAATTAATGGAAGAGAAGAATTTTGTTCATCTGCATATGCATACGGCTTATTCCTTTTTAGATGGAGCAATTAGCTTGGATAAGCTTTTTAATAAAGTTAAAGATTGTGGCATGAAAGCTGTGGCA
>JAXHVM010000215.1 GCA_034189185.1 Deferribacterota bacterium | reverse complement strand
CGCAAGCCTTGTTCTTGACGTTTTTTATTACGCCACTAAAAAAACTGGTGTTTTCTAAGATGCACTAATTACACTTTGAATGAATACTAGCATCAGAACAACTGACTTAGACGGATTTAAGATGATACCAGTTTATAAAATAATGTAAGATTTGTGTCTGGAAATTGCATTTTAGTTTCATTCATAATCTGGCATAATTTTTCTAATATTTTATCATCTTTTCGGTAAGCTAAACGATGTATTTCTACCACAAGCATTTTATTCTCTTTATCAACTTTAATATTGGCATCTGTTTTATATATCTGTTTTAATAATAACCTTGATTCATCATCGTGGGACATGTTTTGTTTGATAATATTTGACATTGCTGTTTCAGCCCTATAGGCTATTAATTTGATTGTATCTAAGAAATGCTTTCTTTCATTTATAACATTGTCAAATTTTTCAATTTCAGGTAGTTCCGAATATTTTATTTTTCGTGGGATTGATTTCTTTTGCGCCTTTATTTGTTCGATTTCCTTTTCTCTTTGTTCTATTTCTGTTTTTAATGCTTCCTTTTTTAAGAGGTATTTTTCCATTTCTTTATTTTCTATTGGCGTATTTGCCAACACTAAAGATGAGAATTTTGCTTTAACCGTATTTAATTTTGAAGTGAGCTTTTTTCGTAGGTTTTCTAATGCCCGATATTGAGGATTGACAAGAACGGAAGTATCACTAATATTTTCTTTCAAATAACTTACAAGTGTATCTATGCCAAATTCTTGCATCATATATTTAAAAAAGTTTTCCTGCGACCATCGGGCAAACATATACAAGCCAATCATGATTATTGAGAGTGTAAAATTGGTGGTAATAATTGAAGTTTGATGCCCACTTTTGGACTTCTTCCGTATTTCCCTTGCCCATATTTTTTTCTGGCTGCCTTTGTTTTGCAGTAAAACGCCTCTTTCTGCTAATTCAATAGATTTTTCATTCCCAAAGGGTAACTTTCCTGTATATTCTGCAAATTCCGATTTGTCCCATTTATCTGTTATATACTTTTTATATGTTGCTATTGAAACTCGTTTTTGCCATAGGTCATAGAAAAAATCAGGGCTATATCCTTCCCTGTCAAATACAAGCATATACCTGCTCCTGAATTTATCTTTCGCTAATTCTTCCTGGCTTGGCTGATTTGGCACATCCTTGTCAAACCTGTCTAACAGATTTTCTTTGATTGATGCTATCAAGCCTGAACTAATCGTTTTATTGATAACAAAGAATGGTTGACCTAATGCATCATTTACCCAATAATCTGTTGTGCCACTTAAACATAACCGCATCCTGCTGACAAACCGTCTCGGAGGGGCTGTTTCCTCTCCATAATATAAATTGATATGTCCGTCAATATATAAAACAGCACTCAGTTCTGGGGAGTCTGCCATCCAGTCCCTGCTTAAATTAAATCTCCATTTATCAATATTCGTATTTTGACAAAAATCAGCTATACGTGTCCTTAAGGTTTTTACTTCCGGAATCCTATCAAGCCCGATTGTTTTGCCAAGTTCGCCTGCTGGTAAACTCCCTGCCCCTGCTAATGTTTTTACCCGTAACAATGACAATATGGCCAACGATAAAAAAACACTGCTTGTTGGGTAATATACTTTTTCAAGTGAAAATTCATCTTCATACCTGAGCAAACCCTGGGTTATTAATGCCGGCAGGGTAAGCAATACTCCTGCATGTTGCAGGTCTGTTTGGTTGTTAAATGTTATCGGGCAACTTGCCCCGGTTTTTACAGCCAATACCCTCTCTATGGTATTACAGCAAGCTTTGCCCATCGACTGGTTATTATCATTTATGCTCCTTTCACTTTTTGTGTAAATTTCTACTTGGCTGTCTTTTTTTTCAGGAATTAATATCCGACCTGCTTTTATGGCTTTTTTTACAGTGTCAATCTTTAAGCCAAGTAATTTGCATACCTGCTCTATGCTGTTGTTTAGCTCTAAGTAATAATGTATTTTTGAGATAATTTCGGGGGTCAATACACGGGGTTGCCGTTGCTTCTTTATAAAAAAAAAGCCTCTGCTCCATTTTCACGGTATTTCTTTACCCAACGCTTTACACTTATTACACTGACATTAAATGCCCTGACTATATCCATTTGCTTGACATTGCCATTTACCACTAATTGACTTGTAAACAATCGAAAACTTGAATAATCATCATCAGGATGTTGAAATATGGGCATACATCCATTGAAGTAATATACGATTCCGTTTTTCTTTTGAACTCCAACATAATTGTTTATTAATTCTATATCCTCTGGAAAAAATGGAAGTTGTGTTTGTGGCATATTGGTATCATTTTAAAATCCGTGTACAAAAATAGTGAAATTTATCAACTTCCTATTTATCATATCATTAAAGAAATATATCCTTTTCTTAGGTCAGTTGTTCTGAACTTTTTCATTTGATATTCGATATTCGATATTTGAAATTTATTAACGCTGTGAATGCTTATATGGTTTATTCATTCAAAAAAAAATATCAATAACTTTGTTTATAATTTGTTTCAAGATAACAAAATTTTCGTAACAACAATGTAGTTTAATAGAGCCAAAATCATTAAATTTAAAA
>JAXHVM010000214.1 GCA_034189185.1 Deferribacterota bacterium | reverse complement strand
GATACAACTATAGACAAGTTCACTCAACCACCATGGAAGTTCCTTACTTTCGTTTACAAAAAGCTCTTAAAGAAGGCAAATCATTGTTCCGTGAATTTATTGTGCCTTCACCTTATCAATCAGTTAAAGACATTTTTTGTTTTAGAATTAATAGGATTGCAGATGCTTATAGAAAAATATCAATTAATAATTTACAATTACGAGTTAATCATCTTAATCTTCGAGAAAATGTTTCTCTAAGAATTTATCCGCTAAAGAACGGAATCTCTGACGATTTAACTCTAATTAGGTTCTGGTGTAATGAAAAATTAATTGATGTTCAGAAAATTAAAAATACCGATTTGAAAGGTATGCACTTTTAATTCTTAAACTCTGCACTTTTAAAATTTAGCAAACTGCTTAACAACTTCATAATTAGTTGAAACAATTTTGCTTTTATATTGTTTTATATATACTTGATAAGCAATTCGGTAACGTTCAAACTACCTCTTTTAAAATATCTAATATTATATTTAATTTTTGAGTGTGAATCAAATAATTAACCTTTCCATTTAAGCCCATTGAAACATTCATTTTAATTATATTTAATAAGTAAGAAATAAATATAAATTGGTAGCAATTTTAGTAAAAGCAAACCTAAAGCTTTTTAAGCTTATTTTGTACTTATTCATATTACCCTTTTAAAATTCAATAAAAAAAGCCAAGGGAAAGTCATATCTTTAAAACTATAAAGCTCTCAATGTGGAATTTTTGAGAATGTGTATATTGATATTTTTATATATACTTAAAACAATTATTAAATTATATTTTAATAATAAAAATGTTAAAAATAATTAATATAAAAAATTTTGTTAGTTATAGATAAACATTACTATAAAATATTTCAACTATTTAATTAAATTAAAATATATTTATAATTGTATGTTTAATGAGCCTTTCTCCCTATTATCACCTTTAAAGGATCCACTTTTTCTCTTAAAATCTTTAATTCTTTATCAGTTGGGGGTTCAGTAGTTGCAATTTTATCATCTCTTAATAATTCAAAGCCTGTATTTTCTATTATATCATCAAGAGTCACTCCAGGGTGAATTGATTCTATTTTCATTCTCTTAGTTTTCTCATCAAAGGTAAATATCCCCAAATTAGTTATAACCTTATAGGGGCCTGTATTTGGTGGTAACCCTGCCTCAACCCTAGCATCACCACCCGTTAAATACCCAGGTGTTGTTATAAAGTCTACCTTTTCGACAAACCTTCTTTTAGATTGGGGTGTTATTACTAATATTTTATTTGCAAGGGATCCAAAATCACATGCTCCACCACTGCCAGGAAATCTAACCTTTGGATGATAATAGTCGTTACCTATCATTGTTGAATTTAAGTTCCCATACATATCAATTTGTGCCCCACCTAAGAAACAATATTCAACCATCCCTCTCTGTAATGCATCCATCACTTCTAATATAGTTGTAGTCTGTAGTGCTTTATGTAATGTATTAGAATCTCCAACAGATATTGGCATTGATGGTAAGATTGGTGCTATACCACCTGCTTCAAACATAATTATTAGATTTGGAGAATACAGTTTTTGTGCAAGCATAGATGCAGCACATGGAGCACCTGTACCAACAGAAACAGCTGCATTATCCTCTAAAAATCTAGAAGCAGCACATATCATTAATTCCATAGGATTATATTCACTCATTTTCTCCCCCTTCAACACCTAATAATTGCTCTTTTTCTATAAGTTTTTGCATCTTTTTAAATCCTCCTTGGATATTCAGATAATCATAAAAATCTTTTGTTTGATAAATATTTTTTTCAATAAAAGCCTCATACTCTTTCTCATCTGCCTCTACTTCCAATATCTCATTTAGGTGATCAATATCCATATAGTATCTATATGGAACACCACTTGGATAACCCCCAAAAGGTACATGTACAACTGCATCTACTAAATAGTAAGGAATAACAGTTCTTGAGGGATCACTTCTAAAATATTCATCAGAGACAAGCTCTTCTGTTGTTATAATAAGTTTCTTAGTAGCTCTTGAAATATCAATATCAGATACTAATATGCCTTTAATTTCTGCATTACCATATACATCAGCAGCATGAACGTGAATGATAGCAACATCTGGATATAAAGCAGGAACGGCCAACAACTTTTTTTTAGTAAAAGGGCATTCAATCTCTATACCGGCAGAATATTTTTCAGTGTCAGTGCCAAGCATGCTCCGAATAGGGATAAAGGGAATGCCCATTGCTGCTGCCCTTAATCTCCAAGAGATTGCACTATTACTCCAATCTGTATACTCTACATTGCCTGATTCTAAATACCTACGCATCGCTTTATTTATACCCATTGCCTCAAAAGCAGCACCATAGGAAAAATCACATCTATTAAAACACTTCCCCATTGTAAGAATTGATCCACTAAGACTGGACATATGCAACGAAAAACCAAGATTCTTCTTTTTTTGTCTAACAATCTCATATAGCGCGGCAGATGGGATTCTTGTCAACCCAAAGCCGGTAGAGGCTAAATAGTCGCCATTCTCAACATATTTATCAATAGCCTCACTTAAGCTAATCAACTTATTCTTTTTTCTTTTATCCTTTTTCAGGTTATATTCTCTTATTTTATCAACATCCAATTCAGTAAATATTTTTCCTTTGTTTTGC
>JAXHVM010000213.1 GCA_034189185.1 Deferribacterota bacterium | reverse complement strand
TTGCCTGTTCTTCCAAAACCTGTTGCTATTTCATCAAATATCAATAAAAGTCCATATTTGTCACAAATCCTCTTTAGGTTATTTAGAAATTCACTATTGTAGAAATACATCCCCCCTGCACCTTGGACAATGGGTTCAATGATTATAGCAGCTAATTCATCTATATTTTCTTCGACAATTTTTTCAGTATAGATATGATCGTCTTCGTATTTAGCATTAAATCTTGATTTTGGAGCTGGTGAGTTAATATTATGGGGTAATATATTAGAGAACTTTGAATGCATACTATTTATTGGATCACATAGAGACATTGCCATAAAGGTATCCCCATGATAAGCGCGCTCAAAGGAAAGTATTTTATTTTTTTTATAATTTCCCATTCCCATATGATATTGAAAGGCCATTTTTACAGCAATTTCAACGGCAACTGAGCCAGAATCACAATAAAAGAAGGTATCAAAATCTTTATTTAATATTTTTTTAAGGTTTATTGCTAGTTTTGCAGCTGGTTTATGGGTGAAGCCACCAAACATAATATGAGAGAATTTGTTTATTTGCTTGTTTAAGGCCTTATTTATATATTTATTATTATACCCATGGATGCAACTCCACCAGGAGCTCATCCCGTCTATGAGTTTTCTACCATCTGAAAGTTCAATAGTTGATTTATAAGCTTTCTTTACTTCATAGGTTTTTGACTTATCTGTGATTGAATCGTAGGGGTGCCAGATATGTTCTCTATCTATTTTTAGTATTTTGTTTTTTTTCATTAACTAATGCTAACTATATTATTAGATAAAATTTGTCAATATTAATTTAATTTTAACTTGTATTATATTAAAAAAACAGTTATATATTTTTAATTATAATGAATATTAATCTGATAATTTCAAAGATTTCAAATTTTGTGTGGGGGCCTGTTTTACTAATCTTATTGATTGGAACAGGTATTTGGATGAGTTATCAATTGAGGTTTATTCAGATTAGGTTATTACCGGCTGCCTTAAAGCTTGTATTTAGTGGTAGAAAATCAAAGGGTGAAGGTAATATTACCCCCTTTCAGGCTCTAGCTACAGAGTTAGCAGGAACTATCGGCACTGGTAATATTGCTGGTGTGGCAACTGCAATTGCCTCAGGTGGCCCTGGAGCTATTTTTTGGATGTGGGTTTCTGCTTTTTTTGGAATGGCTACAAAGTTTTCAGAGTCTTTACTTGCGTTAAACTATAGAGAGAAAACTATTTATGGTATATATAGTGGCGGACCTATGTATTACATATCAAAAGGTTTAGGATTAAAATGGCTAGGTGTTTTATTTGCAATTTTTGGCATAATTGCTTCATTTGGTATAGGTTGTATGGTGCAGAGTCATTCATTGTCAATTGCCTTAAAGGATGCTTTTCATGTAAATGTTTGGATCTCAGGAATAATTTTAATGTTTTTAGTCGGATTTGTAATTATTGGTGGAATAAGAAGAATAGCTCTTGTAACTGAGAGAATTGTTCCATTTATGGCTTTGATATATTTTGTATCAGCCCTTATTATTATATTAGTAAATTTTGAGAAAATTTTAGATATAATACAGCTTATAGTTGTTTCAGCTTTTAATCCTACAGCTGCTATTGGTGGTTTTGCTGGAGCAAGTGTTAAAGAAGCAATACGATTTGGCGTTGCAAGGGGTGTTTTTTCTAATGAAGCAGGACTGGGTTCAACACCAATTGCTCATGCTGCAGCAATAACAGATAATCCTGTAAAGCAAGGTTTAGTCTCAATGACTGGTGTATTTTTTGATACTATAATAATTTGTTCTATGACAGCTTTCTGCATCTTACTAACAGATTCATGGCATTCTGGATTAAGCACAACTGAGCTTACTAATTTATCCTTCGAAAGTGTTTTTGGCCCTATTGGTCCTTCTATAGTTTCCGTTAGTCTTATATTGTTTGCCTATTCTACTATTTTAGGATGGTCTTTTTATGGTAGTCAATGCGTTCGTTTTCTTGCAGGAGAACCCATTGTTAGAATATATAGATATATTTTTTGTTTAGCTGTTTTATTTGGGGCTTTAAGGAAGACAGAGCTAGTATGGGCGCTTTCTGATATTTTTAATGGGCTTATGGCCTTTCCTAATTTAATAGGGATATTAGGATTATCCTTTGTTGTTAGAAAGATTTATAGAGAGAATATAGATCGTATTTGAGTAAATATTTATTGAAGTTTAGTAAAAGGGTAGGGCATAAGTTCCTTAAAAAGCATAATTTTATATTTGTCGTCTGCATTAACTAATATAACCTTTGTCTCATCGTAGGAAAAGTTACTCAAAAATTGTCTACATATACCACAAGGTATAGGATTTTGTGCATATACTGATATGAACGTTATTTTAATATATCCATTTTCAGATATAGCTTTTGACATTGCAACCCTTTCTGCACATATTGTTGCCCCGAAAGAGGTATTCTCTATATTACATCCAGTATAATATTTATTATTTTCTGTATAAACAGCAGCCCCAACCTTATAATTAGAAAAGGGTGCATATGCATATTCCCTTGCTTTCTTTGCTAGAGTTAAAAGTTCTTTAATTATATATTCTTCATCCCTTGTACTATCCATAAACAACATCCTCCGACTTCGCAAGTCAGAATTTCCCCGTATTTACGCCATCACAGGCCATCTTTTCCTATCAATCCTCCGACTTCGCAAGTCAGATTTTCCG
>JAXHVM010000212.1 GCA_034189185.1 Deferribacterota bacterium | reverse complement strand
CTTAAAGTCTTGAATATTCCCTTTTAAATAACTATCAAACATCCAAACAATCTTCTTATCAGCTGAAAAACCTGCGACATCATATGCCCCTCTCGATAGAGTATTTTTGTAGTAATATTTTTTGCTACTAATATCAGTAATCGCTGAATGCAACATATATAATCTATTTAATCCAAAAGGGGATTTAAATTTTTCATTATTTACATTAATAATAAAAAAGGTAGCCTCATAACCAAAGGGCTTCCCGTTAATGCCTTCTAAATGCCCTGTAAAATACCACCACTGAGAAATAAAATTATCTCTATAATACAAATCTCGTGGAATAGAAACATTATCATTGCTATTTAATCTAACAAAGCTCTCTGAATATAACAAATTAGGAACTAATACCATAAAAAATACTAAACTAGATAATAGATATTTATAAATCATAAACCTATTAGAAAACATTTTATTTGCTATTGGGGTTTGCAAAAGAACATGGTAAGCCTACGCAACACTTTCCACATACATCTGCTAACCCATAATTAGCATACAATTTAGCATTTTCAAGTAACATTCCATAACACCTAAATCTATCAAAAAAATTTATATTTAGCGCACCTGTAGGACATCTATCAATACACTTTCTACATATTCCTTTACTTTTATAAAGACAATATTCGATATTGTTTTTTATTGTAGGCTCAATTTTTAAATTTGTTACAATACTGCCAATTCTTCCTGCACAACCCTTTGAGGTAATTAGCATATTATTGAGGCCAAATGTACCCAATCCTGCAATATAAGCAACATGCCTGTGAGACCAGTCACTTGTCAATCTATCCTTATTAAAATTATGTGTTGCTGGAATAATATAAGAATTATAATCAAACTTACTTAGTTCATCCTTTATATAAATATTTAATTTAAAAATTAATTCATTTGTTTCTACATAGGCTTTTGCCCACTCTTTAGAACTGTATAAACCCTCTAAATTTGTTTTTACCATACCTTTCTCGAAGGGCAAAAAATAAGCTATAACTGTTTGTGCATCCTCCAAAAGATCCCTAGGTAAAAAATGACTTGGACTAACTACCTTTTTCAAGGTATAAAATAAACTGTCTAAAGCATCTGCATATCCAATTAAGGGCTTACGCCATTTTGTTACCATGCCATTTATAGATGAAAAGTCTTTTACAAAGCTTTTTATCATTTGATCAATCATACTTTTATCCATAATCAACAAAAATAATATTTTAATAAGGTAAAAACAAGCCAAATAGATAATTAATCTAAAGGTTTAAAATTAATAGAGATATAAAATATACTTATTGATTTTCTTAAATCATGCTTCACTAGAGAATAAAACTTTATGAATCTATTTGTTCAAAAAAACTAAACTATTCTAATAGGACATTATCTTTCAAACTTTCTATAGTCTTTTCACCAATTCCATTAATATTTATGAGTTCTTCAATATTATGGATTTTTCCATATCTATTTCTATATTCTATTATTGCTTCAGCTTTTACCTTACCAATCCCATCTAATGACATTAATTGCTCTTTTGTAGCACTATTTAAATTTATCTTTGCTAGAGCAACTGTAATAATAAAAATAAATATTAAAAATATATATAATAGTTTGTAACCCATAGACATATTTTTAAAAAAATCTCACAAGAATTTCAAGAGCAAAATTTATATTTTCATGTTTTCTTTAAAAATCTAATATTGATAATTTATAATAATATTTTATAATAAATGAAATAATATTATTAAGGAGAAATAATTTGTCTAGCAAAGAAACAGAAATAGAAGCAACTGTAGAGAAACTAAAAAACATTTATGATGCCTCACAAATTAATGCAGCCTATTTTATCTGCCATAGGCATACAAATAATGAAAATCAAGTAGCCCTTTTCTATGAGGATAGCAGCGGATATACTAGTAAATGGACGTTTAAACAATTAAGTGAATATTCTAAATTTTTAGCTGGATTTTTACAAAATATTGGTGTCAAAAAGGCTAATAATGTGGCAGTAATGCTACCTAAATGCCCAGAGATAATTTTATCAGCTTTGTCTATTTGGCATCTTGGAGCTGTATATATACCACTTTTTACTGCCTTCGGGCCAGATGCAATAGATTATAGGCTACTAGATAGTAATTGTAATGTTGTTATAACCGATGAAAACAATTACCATAAAATTTTAGAGACAAATGCATATAAAAAGGGTTTACTTAAAATTATTACCGTTAGAAAAAGTACAGATGAACAAAACCATAAAAATAGCTATAATTTTTGGTCTGCAATAAACACTTCTACACCAATCGAAAAATATGAATTATTAGAAGGAAATAGTCCTATGATACTTATCTATACATCAGGAACTACAGGTACGCCAAAAGGGGTTAGTGTACCTATAAAAGCCTTGGGCTCTTTTGAAGCATATATGCATTTTGGACTTTATTTAGATAATAATGACAACTATTGGAATATGGCTGATCCTGGTTGGGCTTATGGTTTGTATTATAACCTTATAGGCGCTATGCTTATTGGTAAATCAACATTATTTTATAACGCCCCATTTAAACCAGAAAACGTATATTATATACTTAAAAAATACAAGATTACTAATTTTACAACCGCACCAACTGCTTATAGAGTTATCAAAGCTTTAGATGATAAAAGCTATAAAAAAGATAAAATATATGTTAATAAAGCATCTAGTGCTGGTG
>JAXHVM010000211.1 GCA_034189185.1 Deferribacterota bacterium | reverse complement strand
GATGCTAAAATTGTCCAAGAAATTGCAACAAATGAGACCTCTTTAAAAATTCCTCTTTTATTAGGTAAAGATGCTATACATGGTCACGCTCTATACCCCAATGGTACAGTATTTCCTATGCCCTTAGGATTAGCTTCTAGCTTTGATGATGAAATAATGAGAAAATCAGCCACAGTAACTGCAACTGAGATGACTGCAACTGGACTAAATTGGAATTTTTCTCCTATATTAGATGTAGCAAGAGATCCAAGATGGGGGCGTATAATTGAAACTTTTGGAGAGGATCCCTACCTAGTTTATAGAATGGGTTTAGGTAAAATAAAGGGATATCAAGGAGATAATCTTAATGATAAAAATTCTGTTTTAGCTACAGGAAAGCACTTTGTTGCCTATTCAGAGACAACAGGGGGAAGAGATTATTCCTCAGCAGACATTTCTGAGAGGACTCTTTATGATATATTCTTACCATCATTTAAAGGAGCAGTTGATAATGGTATTGCCTCTATCATGACGTCTTTTAATGATATAAACGGTGTTCCTGCTACAGGAAACGTTGATCTAGTGAGAAGAACACTAAAGGATCAATGGAATTTTAATGGGATTGTAATCTCAGATTATAATTCAGTAGCTATGCTATATCATACTCAGTTTGTAGCAGAAAATGCTAGAGATGCTGCTAAGATGGCAATAAATGCTGGTGTTGATGTTGAAATGACTTCTACGTGTTATCTAGATAACTTAGTGAAACTAGTTAATAGCGGAGAAGTAAGTATAGAGTTATTAGATGATGCTGTAAGGAGGGTTTTAAGAGCAAAATTTTTACTTGGCTTATTTGACAGTAAAAAAACTTTAGTAGATGAAAGCATACTTAATAATGAGGAACATAAAAAAATTGTGCTTGAAGCTGCTAGAAAAACACTTGTTTTACTAAAAAATGAAAATAATACATTACCACAAAATATAGAGAATATAAAAAAAATTGCAGTAATTGGTCCATTAGCAGATGATGCACAAAATCAATTAGGTGGTTGGACTATGAGTCAACCACGTCAAAATATAAAGACGGTGCTAGATGGTATAAAATCAGTTGCTGGGGATAAGGTAGAAGTGGTATATGAAAAAGGGGTTAATATAACAGAAGAAGAAATAGAAGGGGTATCTTCTGGTGGTGGTGTAGAAGACTTGGGGCTTGGCTCAAATATGAGTGATGAATCATTTGAAGATGCAATTAACGCTGCAGAGAATTCCGATATTATTGTTGCAGTGATGGGAGAATCAGCAGATATGAGTTCTGAACCAAATTCAAGAGCTTATTTAGATATACCTGGCAGGCAAGAAGAGCTTTTAAAAGCCTTATATGAAACTGGTATACCAATTGTATTAGTATTAATTAATGGCAGACCATTAACTATAAATTGGGAGGTAGAAAATATTCCAGCTATTATCGAAGCTTGGTTTCCAGGACAAGAGGGTGGGTTAGCTATTGCAGAAGCTATATTTGGTAAAGTAAATCCTTCAGGGAAACTTCCTGTAACTTTTCCAAAGACTATAGGCCAAATTCCCCTTTGGTACTATCATACATATCAAAAAAATTGGGGAGGGCAAGAATCCTATGGCAATAGATATGTTGACATTGATGATGAACCACTTTTTCCATTTGGGCACGGTTTAAGTTATACAACCTTTGATTATAGTGAGCTAACAACTGAAGTAAATAGTGATACATTAAAAATAAGTTTCAACGTCCAAAATATTGGCAATTTAGCTGGAACTGAAATAGCACAATTATATATAAGGGATGTAATCTCATCTCTTGTGCCTATTAATAAAAAGCTATACAGATTTAAAAGAATTAATTTACAGCCCGGTGAAACTAAAAGAATATCATTTATTATTAACAAATCAGAATTAGCAGTTTTAAATAGTGAAGGCAGAAGAGTTTTTGAACCTGGTGAATTTAATATTCTTGTTGGATCCTCAAGCAGTGATATTAAACTAAAAAATTCCATTTATTTTTAGTTAAATACTATAATAAAAATTAAAATTATTAAATAGTTGTATTATTGAGAATATGTTATATAATTAGATTGTGAATAAAATAAGTCTAACTGAATATCTTTGTGATTTTATTGTTGCAGTAAAATATGAAAATCTTCCTAAGAAAACAATAAATATTGCTAAATTGAGCTTGCTTGATTTTTATGGCTCCACAATAGCAGGTTCTTCAACAAAAGCAGGTAAGATATTTTTTGATACATTTTGTGATTTAGGAGAAAAAAAAGAATCAACAATATTAGGTAGTGGAAATAAAACATCATCTTTAATTGCAGCTTTTATTAATGCTGGTTGTTCTCACATATTAGAATTTGATGATATACATAAGGGATCAACAGTGCATCCAGCTGCACCTATAATACCTGTTTGTATAGCTCTTTCTGAAAAATTTAATTTAAGTGGTAAGAGATTAATTGAGGCTATTGTTGCTGGTTATGATACTGCTATTAGGATTGGTGAAGCAGTAAATCCATCACATTATTACTATTGGCATAATACTGCAACATGTGGAGTTTTTGGTGCAGCAGCTGCAGCAGGTAAACTGTTAGATTTAAATAAAGATGAACTAGTAAATGCTTTGGGAAATGCAGGCTCACTTGCTGCTGGATTATGGGAGTTTATTAGTGAAGGGGCAATGACAAAACATTTACACCCCGCAAATGCCGCTAAAAACGGTAT
>JAXHVM010000210.1 GCA_034189185.1 Deferribacterota bacterium | reverse complement strand
CCTCACCTTGTTTATAACTCCAGGGGTTGCCTTTAATTCTTCTCTTTGGATTTGCCTTGTAAGGGAGTTTTCTATTTTTTGTAGGTCTTTGTATGTCTTACTAATCTGCCTATCATATCTTGTTTGTTGAATATTATTTATCTTATCATTTATATACATACTAGTTTGCTCAGCTATCCTCATAGGGCACCTCCTTATAAATTATTATTAATATTTACCTTCTGATATATCTTTCATAATCTTGTCAGCTACCATTTTACCCTCTACATTATAATTACCTGAATCAATATCCCTTTTTAGGGCATCTACCTTGTCATATCTTATATCTGGCATCTCTTTTAATGTATTAACCATCTCATTTGTCTTATATGCATCTTGTGATATATCTACTTTATCACTGTTATTAACATTAGTAGTCTTATTTGTCTTTACTTTACTACTCTCTAACTGTTTTCTCTTTACTTCAGCTTGCTTATTAACATCTTTTAGGTTTTCAAAACTGCTTATATTTGTTTTATCCTCTATTTGCATGGTATTGGCCTCTTTTTAAATATATATCGTCAGAAAAGCTAAAAACTTTAGTAATAATTATTATATATTTTATTTAAATTTTATAAAGCTAAAATTATTAATTTAAAGTTTTAAGTTTTGCTATATAATTAACCTATAAAATTTCTTCAAAAAAACCTTAAATAAATTTTAGTATTTTAACAACTTTTGAGCAAGTATTTAAATTTAATATATAATATTTTGCAAATTTAATTAATATTGACAATTAAAATAATTTATTATATTTCTAAATAATACATATATGATTTTAATATTAATTTTAATAGAGGCAGATAAAAATGAATGAATGTATAAAATATATAAAGAATAGAAGGTCAATTAACTACTTTGATAGTGAGAAAAAAATTGATAGAAACTTGTTAAACGAACTATTAGAATTAGCCAACCTTTCACCCTCTTCAATAAATCTGCAGCCTTGGGAAGTAATTATTGTAGAAAAGGATGAAAACAAAAAATTATTAAGAGAGTGTGCTTTTAATCAACCAAAGGTAGAAGAAGCAAGTGCTGTATTAATAATAATAGCTAATCCAAAGGCAGTTGAAGAAAACATAGATAGAGTATTGAATAATTGGGTTAAAATTGGTAATATTACCAGTGATAAAATAGATATATACAAGAATACGGCCAAAAAGTTATATTCTGATGATTACAAATCATATAAAAGGTCTATTTTCTCAGTAAAAAATACCTCATTTTTCGCAATGAGCATAATGATAAGCGCAAGATTTTTGGGTCTTGAAACCCATCCAATGGACGGTTTTGATGAGGCAAAAATAAAAGATACATTTAATATCGATAACTACAAAATAATACCATTACTTATAGCTATAGGATATCCCGCAAAAAATATAAAATTAAACAAACGAGGAGAAAGGAGAAAGCTTGTAGAATTTGTTCGTTATTTATAAATAATATAATATTATACTTCTATTTTTTATCCAAAAGTAACCTTGTATATAATTTAGCAACCTTTTCTGCAATCAATTCAATTGAATATCTATTTACGTGCTTAAGAGCATTATTTGACAACTCATTATATTTTTCATTATTTTCAATTATTGTTTTAATCTTTTCAGCCCAACTATATATATTTTCAGGGGTTTTATAGCCGTTGTAATCATTATTTATAATATCATCTATACCACTCGATTGAACAGCCACAACAGGACATCCACCAGCCATTGCCTCAAGTAAAACCAAACCTTGAGTTTCAGTTGTTGATGCAAAAACAAATATATCAGAAAATATATAATATTTAGCGATATTCTCTGGCAAAACTTCACCCACTAATATTACAACTTCATCTAGTTCTAACTTTTTAATATAACTTTCCAATGCCTCTTTCTCATCACCTTTACCAATTATCAATAATTTAAAAGGAATATCTGTTAAGTTTTTTAAAATTTTTATTCCATCTATAATAAAATATAGATTTTTTTCCTTTGACAATCTAGAGACAGTAATAAGTATAACTTCATTAGGTTTCTCTTTATATTTTTTTTCTAACTTAGTTAAATCAGATTTAGCAACACTCTTATAAAGGTCAAAATCAACACCTGTTGGCAAAATTTCAATATTACATCTAACACCTATATTTTTGAGGTAATCCCTTGCATTAGTTGTTGGCGCTATCACTAAATCACATTTCTTTGCAAAATTTTTAATTATATAGTGAGATAGCACATTTTTAAAGATCTTCTTACCTATTGGTACATAGTGTGAATATTTCTCCAATCTAGTATGATAGGTTAATACCAAAGGACATCTATAAATCTTAGATAATCGCATACCTTTTCTACCCATCCAAAAAGGATGATGAACATGGACAATGTCTATATTTTTTTCTTCAAATATTTTTGATATATTTGGATTAAGAATATTAGTAATAGGGATATTGCTAAATTTTTTATATTTAAATAAATATTTAAACCTAATCTCTTCTATATCATCTTTATAATATATTTTATAAGATCTACAATCATTAAAAGAGGGAGCAAAAATTATTGGTTTAAGACCCATCCTGCTAAGCCCTTTAGAGAGCCTGTATATAGAAGTAGGTACCCCTCCAACAAAGGGCAAATAATTATTTGTAAACATTGCTATATTCAGAGGCTTTATAATTTTTAAATTTTCATAATCAAAGGAATAATTATAATATTCAACTTCTCTATTAAATTTATTATAAATATAAATTATAATTATTAATAAAAGTGCTAAAAT
>JAXHVM010000209.1 GCA_034189185.1 Deferribacterota bacterium | reverse complement strand
TAAAATATCTGTAAGCATTTTTTGTGCAATATCAGTACTTCCTTGTTTGTCAAGTAAATTAGGTTGAGCTGAAATAGTATCTTTATCTTCAAATTCGTAGATTTTTAACTTAACTATCCCATTGTCTAAAATGAACCGATTTTTCCTCTCTAATTCCTTGGCTGTTTTTATACCAATTTGCCACCTCTTACCCTCACGTGGATAAACTCCAATAATTGGGAAACGCATAGATTCTCGTTGATATGCGCCAGCATGTTTTTTTTCAATAATTGTCAAACGATATCTACCTTCTGCGTCTTCATATGGATAACTTCTAGTCTCCTTTGGTCTAATTCTGGTTTTTAGTTTGGAGTTAATAGTTTTTCCATAAGTTAAAACATAATCCGTCAATGAACTCACTTGAACCCCTTCAACATTAGTTGAGGTAGATTTCTTCTTCCAAATAAAATTGGTTACAAAATTCTCTTCCCCAAAAATCTCATCCATGATCATTCTCAAGTGATGGACTTCATGGTCGTCTATTGAAATAAAAATAACGCCATCGTCTCTTAATAAACTTCTTGCCAAAAACAATCTTGGATACATAAAATTAAGCCAGTCAGAGTGATATCTTCCGCTTGCTTCTGTATTTGTTGTAAGTTTATTTCCTTTGTTATCAATCTGACCTGTTTTCTCTAAATAATCCTTCAATGGTTCCTTAAAATTATCACGATAAATAAAATCCTTTCCGGTATTATAAGGTGGATCGATATAAATCATTTTCACTTTACCAAAGTAGGGTTTAAGCAAAAGTTTTAGTGTCTCTAAATTTTCACCAGCAATTATAATATTCTCTGTATTAACAAAATCTATAGATTTTTCCATATCTGGTTTTAAGGTTCCATAAGCAGGTGCTTGAATAAGTTTGTAAAGATTGCTTTTTCCCGCCCAGTTAAAATAAAACCTATCGTCTTCATTTTCAATAATTTCGCCAGTTAATAAAGATTTCAACTTTTCAAAATTAATCTTATTATCTTCGAATATTTCAGGGTAAATCTTTTTTAAGCCTTCCTTGATATCTATCTTCACCGATTTATTAATCTTTTCACTCATCTTTTATCTCCATTTAATCAAAGTTTTTTAAACTGCCGTTGCCTCAAGATTTTGGTTAAGAAGCTTTTTTCAGTGCAGTCGAGTTTATTTTGTGATATAGATTGTGTTATTTTACGGGATGAATAGATGGTGTGATTATTCATTTGTATATAATTCGCTACTTCTTTGATAGTTATTTTATTTCCTTTTTTATAGACTAAACCTTTTTGTCAAGATACAAAATCTGTTAATATAACACAAAATAATATAAAAAAAGTCAAGAGAACAGTTAGTGAAAATGGTAGTCAACAAAAAAATTCTTTAGTAAATATGCAAAAGTTGTTTATAGAGTGGAGTTTTATTAATAATAAATTAAATTTAGTTAGGGCTTAATTAAAATATAATATTTTTTGTATTATTTTGAAACAACGTTGTTATTAATATAGGCTACTTTGCCCATACAAACTGTCATTAAAACATCAAACTCTTTGTTTAACACAACAAGATCAGCATCTTTACCAATTGCAATAGAGCCTTTTTTATCATAAATGTTTAATAGTCTTGCTTGGTTAGCTGAGCTTATGTCTATGAGCTCCCCAATTTTTGCCCCTGTAAATTTTTTCATATTTTTTAATCCTTCATTCATATAAAGGAGACTACCTGCTAATATTCCTTCTCTACTGACAGCTTTTTTGCCGTCTATTTTAACAGTATTGCCATGAAAATTGTATAAACCACTTTGCAAACCTTTAGCGCCAATTGAATCACTGACTAGAATTATTCTATTTTTCTTAAGTATTTTGTAGGAAAACCTAATTATTTCCTCACATAAATGATAGCCATCTACAATCAACTCGGCGCAGATTTTATTATTATCAAGTATTGAAAGTACCGCCCCAGGATGTCTATGATGTATACCGGACATTGCATTAAATAGGTGGGTTGCAAGTAGTGCACCATTTTTTATGGCATTATCCGCTTGTAAATATGTGCAATTTGTGTGTCCTATTGATGGGATGATTTTATTTTTTGATAAATAATCTATAAATGCTATAGAACCTTTTAGTTCTGGTGCTATTGTTACAATCTTGATATTATTGCCACTTATCTTTTGCCACCTCTCTATGAGATCAATATTTGGATTTTGTATTAGATCTTTGTTATGAATACCGGCTTTTTCTCTAGATATAAAGGGGCCTTCTAAATTTACTCCTAATAAATTAGCTCCTGCGTGTTCATTTTGCTTAAAACACTTAATTCTCTTTAATGTAGATTCAATATTTATATTATTATCTGTGACTGTTGTTGCCAAAAATGAAGTAATACCCTCTTTTGGCAGGATTTTGCAGATATTAAAAAGGGCATCCTCATTTTTATCCATTATATCAAAACCATATAGTCCGTGCATATGTATATCAATAATCCCTGGGATTATAAAAGTATCCTTAGGAAAGCTGTATTGCTCCACTAAGTTGTTTTTACTATTATTTGTGGTTTTTTTGTTATTCTTATCGTTTATTGAAGTGATATTAGAAATCTTACCATCTATAATTGAAATAATACCTTTTTCAATAGTTGTTTTTTCAGTGTAAATTTTAGGGCCTATAATATTTATACAGTTTTTCATAATAATTATTATAAAATTTAAATATAGTGATACAACAAATCTTTTTTATTCCAAGAATCTAAATTTAAAAATTATGCTATTATATATAGTAAAATTTGAA
>JAXHVM010000208.1 GCA_034189185.1 Deferribacterota bacterium | reverse complement strand
CAAAAAGGGTAATACGAAGCTTATAAAGATAGATGATTTTTTAATTGACTACGGGGAGAATAGATTAAAATTTAAAGTTAATAATAAGGGAGGTTTTAATATCATTGATTTTTTTAATTTTTGGAATTATAATTATACTAACTCTTATTTTGTGAGAGAAAACATAATTGTTGTTGATTAGGAGGCAATAATGTTTAAAGATAATGCAATTGAAGCGTTGAAGAAAAGTGGTTTAAAGGTAACAAAACCAAGGATGTGGATTGTTGAATATTTAGATGGTAATAAAAATCATCCAACAGCAATAGATATATTTGAGAACATAAGAAAGGAAAAGAAAAATATGTCCTTTGCAACTGTATATAATACATTGGAGATTTTAGTTAAGCAAGGGATTGTTAGGCAGCTTAAAACAGATGAAAAGAGTTGCAGGTTTGACCCAGATACAGAGCTGCACGGCCATTTCTATTGTAAATACTGTGGTTCTCTATATGATATTGAAATTAACCAGAAGGATTTATTTAAAGATCTAGATGGTTATGGGGATATTGATGGATATGAAATAGTTTTATATGGAAAATGTAATTCTTGCAAGAAGCAGAACTAATTTTTATCATCAAATATATAAAGAGTTTAACAACTCCATATATATTAAAAGTGATCCCCTTGAGCTAGTATATATATTAGAAGGGCATAAAGAATATATATCATTTATTACAGCTATATTCTCTTATGGTAGGGTAAATAGTATAAAAAAATTTTTAAAGAAGTTTTTTATTTCTATTGGCAGGGATCCTTTTAATATTAATAGCACCTTTGATAAAGATATCTATTATAGATTTCAAAACTCAAAGGATATAAAAATATTAGTTAGCCTTTTAAAATATGTATATACTAATTTTAATTCTCTAGAGAATTTCTTTCTTTCATTTTCTAATAATTTAGAATTAGCCTACACTAAATTTATAGAATTTGCTAGAACATATGGGGCAAATAGATCTGCTGGCAGGGGTTATTATTTTTTATTCCCAAAGGATAATTATCTAACCTCAAAAAGATATAATATGTTTTTTAGGTGGATGGTAAGAAAAGATTCTATAGATTTAGGTCTTTGGAAAAACTATTCACCTAAGGAGTTAAAATATCCACTAGATACACATATATTGAATTTTGCATATAACACTGGTTTAATCAAGTATAAACAATGTAATTATAAAAATATTAATGCCTTAGATAAATATTTCAAAAAAATATCCTCAAATGATCCAGTTAAGTTTGATTTCTCATTAACGCGACTAGGCATAATATATAAATGTAAATTTATATACTCTGATAGTTGTAGATTTTGCCCATATAATAATAGTTGTATTTATAATTGATAAAATGTAAATTATATTGACAATTAATTTTATATAATTTATATTGTAAAATTACAAGTTGTCAATTGGAGGTATCATATGGCTCAAGTTATTAATGAAGATAGTTTTGAAGAAGAGGTGTTAAAGAGTGATACACCTGTATTAGTTGATTTTTGGGCTGAGTGGTGCGGGCCATGTAAAATGCTTACACCTTTATTGGAGCAATTATCAAAAGATTACGATGGCAAAGTAAAAGTAGTGAAGGTAAATGTTGATGAAAATCAAAATCTTGCAGCTAAATATGGTATTATGAGCATACCAACAGTTATAATTTTTGATAAAGGCAATATTGTTGAACAATTTATAGGTGTACAAGCTAAAAGCGTATATGAAGATGCATTAAAAAAATATATTAATAAATAGGGTAATTTAATAATGCCTTTGTATGAATATAGATGCGGGGATTGTGGTGAAAAGTTTACAAAGCTAGTTTATGGTAGTAACTTTACAAATATAGCATGCCCATCATGCAATTCTACTAATATAACTAAGCTGTTTTCAACTTTTTCGACCACAGGAATTGCATCTGGCAAAGGTAGCAGCTGTTCTTCCTGTTCGTCTGCCTCTTGTGCTAGTTGTAAATCGTAAATAGATCGTTATTTAAGATTTAACTCCTTTGATTTTTCGATCAATAGCTTTTTAATATCTTTGCCTGGTTTAAATGTTGGATGTATTTTGGCTTTCGTTACTATCTGTTTGCCAGTTTTGGGGTTTCTTGCAATTTTTGGTTTATTTATTCGAGTGTGAAAGGTCCCAAATCCTCTTATTTCAACCCTATTCTCATCACTTAGAGCTATTTTAATTTGGTTAAATACTTCATTTATAATAAATTCAATGTGTTTTTTATTTAGGTTTTGGTTATTTTTGTAAACTTCTTTAATTAATTCAGATTTAGTCAATTATTAATACTCTTTAATATTAATTATTTTATTTACTATACAAGTGATATAAATTTATGTAAAGAACATTATTATATATGAAAACAAATCCCTTTAGGTTTAGTGTTTATAAATCAGGTATTGGTGTAATATTAAGCAGGATTTGTGGACTTTTTAGAGATATTTCGATTGCTTCCTTTTTTGGTGCCACAAAGATTACTGATATTTTTTTTATAGCTTTTGCAATTCCAAACTTATTTAGGGCGCTTTTTGCAGAAGGTGCTTTGGCGTCAGCATTTGTGCCAATATTCAGTGATAAATTAGCAAGGAACAGATATTCTGCGTTAAAATATTTAAGTAGTTTAATAAGCATTATTTTTATAATAACCGTTATAATTGTTTTTATATTTATAATATTTTCTAAATATATAATTATATTTTTTATGCCTGGGTATTATGAGCAGCAAGAAGTGTTAAAAACTGGTTCTATGCTACTTAAAATTTTAATGCCCTATCTGCCTATAATAACAATTTGTGGTCTATTATCTGG
>JAXHVM010000207.1 GCA_034189185.1 Deferribacterota bacterium | reverse complement strand
TTAGTTGTTAGTTGATGGACCAACCCATACTTGTTGTGTGTTAACAAACATCTTTATACCATGGGGCCCTAGTTCTCTTCCATAGCCAGATTTTTTAACCCCTCCACTTGGAAGTCTAGGATCGGTTTTAACAATACCATTAATTGATACCTGACCACTCTCAATCTCTTTAGCAAGTTCTTTACCTCTTTCAGGTTTTGTCCAAATAGCTGCACCAAGCCCATATTGGGAATCATTTGCTATTTTTATTGCATCTGATGAATCAGTTGCTTTCATAACAGCAGCAATTGGTCCAAATGTCTCTTCCCTTGCAGCAGTCATATTAGTGGTTACATCTATTAACATAGTTATAGGATAGTAAAAACCCTTTCCACTTGGAATTTTACCTCCTAAAACGCATTTTGCCCCTTCATTAATGGTATTAACCACTTGTCTGTGTATGTCCTCTCTTAGATCATTCCTTGCAATAGGACCTACATCTGTATTTTCATCCATTGGATCTCCAACTTTAAATTTGCTGAAATTAGCTTTTAAAAGCTCTACCATTTTATCATAAACAGCTTCTTCTATAATTATTCTCTTAGCAGCAATACAGGATTGACCAGCATTAATCACCCTAGATAGGCTTATAGTGTAGGCTGCCTCTTCAAGATCTGCATCTTTTAAGACTATATTAGGATCTGAGCCGCCAAGCTCTAGAACTTGTGGTTTAACCTCAGATGCTGCAATAGCAGCAACCTTTGAGCCACCATTAACTGAGCCTGTAAAGGAAACACCTTTTATGTGTCTATTTCTAACAACATTCTCAAGTGAGGCTGAGGTTATTGCAAGATTTTCAAAGACACCCTCCTTGAACCCAGATTTTACAAATGCATCTTTTATTGCTAGTGCACACCCTGGTACATGTGAATCGTGTTTCATTAGGCATGTATTACCTGCCATTAGAGCTGGAGCAAAGAAGCGTGAAGCAAGCCAAAAGGTAGCATTCCATGGCAAAATACCTAGTATAACCCCAATTGGGGTGTATTGAACATAGCTTTCAGTTGCATCTGATTTTATATACTCATTTTCTAGATAACTTTCAGCATAATCTGCATAATGTTCAGCGCACCATGCAGATTTTAATACTTCACCTCTAGCCTCTTTTATAGGCCTACCCATTTCCTCAGTTATTATCTTTGCATAATTATCGGCATTTTCATGTAACACTCTAGAGAGATTTTTCATTAATCTTGTGCGTTCACTAAAAGTGGTATATTTATAATAATTATAATATGTATCATTAGCCAGATCTATCTTTCTAATAACCTCTTTTTCACTATCAACTTCTATTTCATTTACTTTTTCCTCTGTAGCTGGATTAATTGATATAAGTTTATTTTTCATAAAAACTCCTTTATTATATTATTTTTTATCCTTTTTTTTATCTTTCTTCTTATCTTTATCTTTTTCAGCTTCAAAGGAAGCTAGTTTAATTGGAGAGTTCATAATCTCCTTTGATCTTTCTTTGTTTTCTTCCTTTTTAATTGTGAAGGATTCTTCTAAATCAAAAAAAGATGAACAGCCGTCTTCTGTTACAACAATAGTATCAGAAATACCAACAGTTTTATCACCATCAACACCCCATATCCAAGGGATAATGTGTAGTGTCATTCCTGCCTTTAATACCGATGGATTGCCATGGGTTAAACTTAGAATATATCCCTCATCCCAGCTAGGAGGAAAGGCAATTCCAATAGAATATCCAGATCTAGTGATTAAATAACCCTCTTCTTCGGAGCCACTTATTATATGTCTAATTAGATTATCTACATCTGATACTGTAACACCTGGTCTAATAAATTCTTTAGCTGATCTTAAAGCATATTTTATGCGTTCTTCAGCTTTTAAGATACTCTTAGTTGGTTCGCCTAAAACGACAGTTCTCATCATAGCAGTATGGTATTGTTTATAGCAGCCTCCAATCTCGATAAATACATGTTCCCCTGGATTTACAACCCTACCTTCCCATGAAGCATGGCCTATCATTGTCCTTGGTCCTGAGGAAACATAGGGCATTACTGCAGGTATCTCGCCGCCAGCTTTAAACATGGCTTTTGATATCTCAGCTCCAATTTCATTTTCAGTAACGCCAGCACTTACTGCTTCTATACCTGCTCTCATACCAGCTTGTGTAGCCCTTGCCGCCTTTTTCATTACTTCTATTTCATATTGAGATTTTATCAGCCTTCCTTCTTCCACAATGCCAAAACAATCAATTAGTTGTCCCCCAATAAGATTGTGTTGCAGGGAGTCCTGTTGATATGCTGGAAAAAAATAACTATTTCTCTCATATCCTATGACTTTTTTTGAAAGCTTCATCTCTTTCAAACTACTAACTAACATTTGTATAGCATCCTCAGTATCACTATAAGGTCTTGATATCTCAACCCAGGTTCTGTGTAATACATTTGATTCCTCTAACCTTCTTGTCACCATAAAAGGTTCGCCTTCGAGTGGAACAACTAATGCTTGAAAAAATGAATATCCTGTTGTCTTGTAATCAGTTAAATATAGGAGATTCTCTGGATCTGTAATTATAACAGCATCTAGTAATCTTTCATTCATTCTATTTTTTAACTCATCAATCCTTCTCTTATATTCCTCAAAGGGAAAATTCATATCATCTCTTTCTCTCATATTATTTAGCCCTCATTATTTTTCTAAAAGATTTTTCAAATATATTTAATCCTTTCTTTAGTTCATCCTTCGGTATAGTCAATGGCGGAATAAATTTTATAACTTCACCAGCGCTGCCACATCCGCTTATTACAAGACCATTATTAAAACATTCCTTGATTATATCTTTGGATATATTACCATCTCCAGTATCAATACCGTATATCATTCCCTTTCCTCTA
>JAXHVM010000206.1 GCA_034189185.1 Deferribacterota bacterium | reverse complement strand
GTCTGGAACACAGTTGCGGGGGCAGCATCGGATTCTAACCGATTTCCCTAAACTAAAAGCACTTTAACAAAAGCTTAAATATTTGTCAAAGAAAAATTAAATGTTTTATAATCATAAAAATATACTGTTAGGAAAACTTGAAAAGTGAACACCTTTGAGGATATCAATTTTTACTTTTTTATATGGGGCCTGTTATATTGGCTTGCGAATTAAAAAAAGTAGATTTGATATTACTTTATCAAGAGAGATTTTGTAGATAAACAAAATATAAAAAAACTGAGTAAGTAAGAAGACCAACCACCAGTAAAAATATTATAAGATGGCTGTCTAAAATATTGCTACATTTAAAAATGCAGACATAAGTTGATCGGTCAATAAATAAAAGAAATAGAAAATCAAGGCCAGCTTGTTATAATCAAACCTGATAATAGGCAGATGGTAGGCTGTGAGCAATCAGCTGAAAGGGATTTCACTGTAGTTGTAGATTGTAAAATATAATTGACTCATTATTGTCTTATAAGATATTGTGGTAGCCTTCTTTTTTTACACGTTAAACTTTTGAATATCAATTTGGGAAACAAATCATTTGACAAAAAAGATACACGTCGTTTGCTAAAAATGTATTGTGCAATTTCTTTTATCTGTATAGATTTATAGTACTGCAAAAAGGGGGAAAATATATGAACAGTAAGAAAATAGTTTTACCTACTTTACAGCTTGCAGTTATTGCGTTCTTATTAGTTTTAGTTTGCTTTAATAGTATTAATGCCTTAAGTAATCAAGTCGGTGATCATACAGGCTCAATAACTTGGGAGGGATTAGAGCGAACCTATCTTGTTCACATTCCACCTTCGTATGGTAAAAACAAATCCATGCCGCTTTTAATTGCCCTTCATGGCGGTGGTGGAACAAGTAAAAGTATGGTAAACATCACAGAAGGTGGTTTAAACACACTGGCTGACAAAGAGGGTTTCATTGTTGTTTATCCTGATGGGTTTGATAAACACTGGAATGATGGACGGAGTAGAGAAGAGACAAGATATAAGACGCAGGAAGAGAACATAGATGATGTCGGTTTTATATCAACCTTGATAAGCTATTTTATAAAAGAACTAAACATAGATTCAAAACGTGTTTATGTCACCGGTATGTCAAATGGGGCAATGATGTCTTATCGCCTTGCCTGCGAGTTGGCTGAAAAAATAGCTGCAGTTGCACCTGTTGCCGGAAATATGCCACAAAATTTATCTCTCACTTGTTCACCTTCAAAGCCAATTTCAGTGTTGGCAATCAATAATGTCAATGACCCTCTAATGCCCTTGGAGGGAGGGGATGTTACATTACCATTTGGTTCGATTAAACTGGGAAAGGTGTTGTCAGTATCAGAAATGGTTATGTTCTGGGTAAATCATAATCATTGCTCTTCACAACCCTTAATTAGTTATGAACCAGACAAAGACCCACAGGACGGCACACGAGTAAAAAAGGAAGTGTATGATAGATGTAAAGATGGAACCGAAGTAATTCTTTACGCCATTGAAGGTGGGGGACACACCTGGCCTGACGGCTGGCAATATTTACCAGAAAGAGTTGTTGGTAAAACAAGCAAGGATATAGATGCAAATGAGGTCATATGGAATTTTTTCAAGAAACATATGAGATAATATGATTATGTTCATAACTTCGTATAAAAGCGGATAAAAGAGAAACCAAAGATTTTCCCAAATTGCCTTTTCAACTTCTTTTATTAGTTATGCTTTAACAAGTAAAAATTGTATTATTTTAATTTTAATGGAATTCCTGAGAATAATATAGAAACATTGTCTGCTGCAGCTGCTAATTTTTGGTTAGCTATCCCTAAAATATTTATAAAGTCTCTTGCTGTTTTATTTTCTGGAATTACAGAGCTGCCAACCTCATTTGAAACAATTATTAAATTCAAATTTTCTTTAGACTCATTTAAAAACTTTATTAGATTATTAATATACAAATTTGCATCTAGATTATAATAGAGCAAATTGTTTATCCAAGTATTTAAACATTCTAAAAGGATAATCTCATATTTATTATGTTTTAGCTTGATAACATTAGTTATATCAATTGGCTCTTCGGTTAGATCCCAATCGCTGCCTCTTTCTTTTCTATGTTTACTTATTTTTTGTTTTGTCTCTGAGTCATTCCCTTCTAATGTAGCTATATATAGTTTTCTTTTATAATTGTTGCACAATTTAAGGGCAAAAGCCGATTTACCACTTTTTATACCACCTAAGATTAATTTTAGCATTTTACTAACCTATTAATAGTATAAATTGACTCAATAAAGTCATTAAAACTGAAAACTTCAACACATAAAGTTATATTGTTGGCAATAGAACAATTTAATATAAATAATAAAAGATCTTCTCTTAGCATCTTTATTGACTTATGATCTTTACCGCCGGTACTTCCGTGTAAATGTAGATATTTTATTGCGTTTTTATTTTTATTGAGAAACTTTTTTATAAACATTGGGTGCAAATGAAGAATATGGCCAATATCAAGACATATATCTATATTATTCCTCACAAATTTATTTAAATTATCAATTTTGTTATCATAATTTTCAGCTAAGATATTTTTTTTATATTTATCCTTCAAATATTTAAGAAATTTTATTGCTTTTTTATTATAATCTATATGAATGATAAAGTACTTTACATTATTTACCTGGTTAAAAGATTTAATAAAATTTTCTATTTTTTTGAAATTTTTTGTATCAATTGGCAAATGAACTACATAATCTAAGTCAGATCTATTTATATATTCAATCTCCCTTTTTGTTGGTAAATCTACCTTTTTCATGCCTTCAAAATATAAAAGTTCAATACTATCAACAAAGGGTTTGACCTGCTTTATATTGTTAA
>JAXHVM010000205.1 GCA_034189185.1 Deferribacterota bacterium | reverse complement strand
AATAATTAAGAGTATAATATTAAATAATTGATTTATTATAGCTTTTGTGGTAAAAGTGTTATTTCAAATATTTGAATATAGAGGCAAAAGAGGCGTATACTATGTTAAAAGCTTATATAATAAATGGTCTAGATATAAATATATGGGGCTTAACACCCTATGAAAGAATAGCAAAAGTGTTAGAAAAAAAGAAGGATATACAATTAATAAAAAAATTAGATAGTTTAAAAGATGATGATGAGATAGTTTTATTCAATGGGGATTATATTTTTGATGAAAGGATAATAGATTATATAATAAATAATAAAAATATATGTATAAAAACTAAAGAAAGTAGAAATGAGCATATTGTAGCAATACATGGAGTGGGCATTAATGCGAAAAATTACTATTATTCAATTAAAGAAAATGATATAAAACATCTACCAGATAATATTAAGATAATTGATTTAAAAGATATTATAACAAATACTTTTCGCACATCTTTAAGAAAAGTTGATAGGCCCTATCTATTAAATGTAAAAAATACACCAAGAAAATATATAGAGAATAAGATATATTATGGCACCTATAAAGGTGTTACAGATATAATAACAAGGGTCGTTTGGCCAAAACCTGCTAAATTAGCTGTAAAATTTTGTGTTAGTAGAGGAATAACACCAAACGAGGTAACCACACTTAGCCTGATTTTGGCTTTAATAGCAGGACTTCTTTTCTATTTTAACTTATATACTTTAGGGCTGGTTTTAGGTTGGTTTATGACTTTTCTCGATACAGTTGACGGTAAGCTTGCAAGGGCAACTATATCATATTCGCGGTTTGGCTACAGATATGACCACGCAATAGATTTAGTACACCCAATTTACTGGTATCTATGTTGGGGATTGAGTTTAGACGCTCTAAACACACCAATGGAAGCAGTATGGTTTGCTCTTTGGATAATTATAATATTCTATATTATTGGACGTATCCTAGAAGGTGGGTTTAAACTCTTTTTAAAGACATCCTTTCATATTTACTGTTGGAGACCTTTTGATTCCATCCTTCGTCTATTTATTGCTAGAAGAAATCCTAATCTTATAATACTAACCATATCAGCAGTATTCAGCGCATATACTATAGGTCTTTATCTAGTCTCCCTTTGGACATTAATTTCTGCAATTATACTACTAATTCGTTTTATTTTAGCAATCAAAGAAAAAAAGAGAGAAGGTAAACTTACAAGCTGGCTAGACAATATTGATACAGAAATGATTAATAAGAAAAGAATATATAAACTTTTTATATATGATTAAAAATATTTGCATTGTAACAAATCTTAAAGCAGGGAACAAAAACTATTCAAAAGCATATTATGAAAATATTATACAAGATTTTAATAAAAAAATAAGCCAAAGTATAGAACATATTGTTTTGCAAGATATTCCAAATAAATACGACCTATTAGACCATGTTAAAAAAGCTGATATGCTTGTTATAAATGGCGGAGATGGCACTGTTCAAAATATTTTAACATTATTGTGTAAAAATATAAAAATAGATGAAATCCCTCTAATTGCAATTTTGCCAGTAGGCTCCACAAATCTAATTGCATTAGACGTGGGAGCAATAAAGAGTAAAAAAAATGTATTAAAAAAATTTATTGAAAGATTTAATCAAGGTGAAACCCAAATAAATATTGAAAAAAGGGCTTTAGTCCATATAAAAAACGAAGAAACCTTAATAGATGAATATGGCTTTTTTATTGGACTAGCTCAATTTTATAAATCATCAGTATTATTTAACGAAAAATTAAGAAAGTATAAATTAGCAGGTCCAATTGGGATAATTATAGTAACCATATATAATTTTTATTGCATTTTCATAAAAAATAAATTTGACAAAAATAGTGACGAGGTAATCATAAAAATCAATAGCAAAATCTACAGTTTTACACCCTTTTTACTCTGTATAACTACACTAAAAAAAATTTTTACAAAAAAAACAATAATAACTCAAGAAAATACTAACAACAAACATATATTTTTGTTGATTGTTAAAAATAAGGCAAAACATATTATTAGAAATATGTACAGCTTCTTTACAGGCAAAAAAAGTAAATACTTTAATGAAAAAGATGGGTTTATGGTGATACATAATAAAAATATAGAATTGTCAGGCGCTGATGGAATAGCAATTGATGGAGAGCTCTTTAAGATTGATAAAACAAAAGATAAATTATATTTTGAAAGAGGTCCATTAATAAGTTTTGTGGTGTTAAATTGAATATTTTATATAATATTATTGAACAAAATATCATTAAAGACACCCCACCAGAAGCAGAGATTATAAAAGATGCAATATTAGAACATATAAATTGTGACGTTTTAGCTATCCTGTTTTATGGGTCATGCTTAAGGACAGGTAACTTTAAAGATAATGTAGCAGATTTCTATGTTATAGTATCAAATTATGGCAAAATACCACTATTAGAAAAATTTATTGGCCATTTACTGCCACCAAATGTATATTATATTGAAATCCCGATTAATAATCAAAAACTTAGAGCAAAATATGGTGTTTTTACCCTCAAGCAATTTAAAAAGATGTCATCAATTAATGCGTTTCAGCCCTATCTCTGGGCAAGACTTGTACAACCAATGCAGCTTATTTATGCAAAAGACGAAATAACAAAAGAAAAAATAATAGATTGTATATCTATTGCATCTATCACCACGCTATTTAATACATTGCCCCTTATTAAGACAACATTTAATCTTCAAGAACTTTGGCTTAGATCCTTTAAATTCACCTATAAAAGTGAGGTAAGGCATAATATCTAAAATTTTTTCTGCAATAGCATCAAGATAATATTTATTGTTACTGTAAATATTATTAGTATTATTCCCATTTTCTGGCCTTACCTCACT
>JAXHVM010000204.1 GCA_034189185.1 Deferribacterota bacterium | reverse complement strand
ATATATTTTTAATATTTATTTTTTTTATTACAGTTGCTATAGCAAAAATAGATTTAAATAGCGCCACAAAAAAACAACTAATGTCATTGGATGGGATTGGTGAAGTAAAAGCTGAAGCAATAATAGAGTACAGAGAAAGGTATGGGAAGATTTATAGTATTGAAGAGCTTATAAATATTAATGGAATTGGTAAAAAGACAATAGAAAATATAAAAGGTGATGTGCTTCTAGAGTAGTTAATTTTTTATAAAAAAATAGGCATACAAAGCTTAATACTTTAGAGAAGTAATATTTAAAAAATCAATATGTGTATATCAAATCTTCATTAAGCCCAAATCTTTTAAACAATCATCTATTCGGCTTGTTTTTACTTTATTAAAATATTATCTTTGTTAATTATGAATAGAAAAGAGGTTGATCAAAAGATAAAAGAGTTTATTAGGGATTTTTCATCTATAAATGGTGGGGTAACAATATGGCGTAAGCCATTAATTGGTTATGCAAAAGCTTTAGATAGTTTATTTTACTCACTTAAAAAAGCAGTTAGTCCAAGTCATTTTTTACCAAGGGATCTTTTAGAGGATGGGCAAACAGTTATAGCTTATTTTTTGCCTTTTAAAAAAAATGTAGTAAAAACAAATTTAGAGAGTTCATATAGTTCTAGACAGTGGGCAAGGGCATATGTAGAAACCAATGAATTAATTTTTAAGTTAAATGTTTATATAAAGAATGAATTAAGTAGGTTTGGATATAATACTTATATTATTCCAGCAACTCATAATTTTAATGAAGATAGGTTGATAAGCAACTGGTCTCACAGACATGTTGCTTATATCGCAGGTTTGGGTACATTTGGTCTTAATAATATGTTAATAACCTCAAAGGGTTGTGCAGGAAGAATTGGCAGCCTTATAACAAATTTAAAAATTGAGCCTACAATAAGAAACAGTATTGAATATTGTCTTTATAAAAGTAAAGAAATATGTAGAAAGTGTATTGATAGATGTCCTACAGGTGCACTAAATATAAATTTTTTTGATAGATTTAAATGTTATGAAATGTTACTTGAAAATGCGAAATTACATGCTAGTTATGGTTTAGCAGATGTATGTGGAAAGTGTTGCGTAGGCCTACCATGTTCTTTTACAAACCCCAATAGCAAATAAAATGTTTTATAATAGATTTATGATTTATAGATATTTCTTGTTTTGTTTAATATTTATTAAGATACTTAGCCCTCCACTGTTATATTCAGAGGACTTTACTAAGTTAAGTAGTAATGATAGTGTTTCTATTCCAAGAGATCTCTATTATAGAGATAATTTTGCTTCTCAGTGGTGGTACTTTACAGGGCATTTAGAAAATGATAGCGGGAAGTCCTTTGGTTATGAGACTACCTTTTTTATTGTTAATGTAAATAATGAAAAATTTAAATCCCCTTTTGGACTAAATAGAGTATATATGTTGCACTCAGCAATTACTGATATTAACAAACATAAATATTACTACAAAAACACTTTATCAAGAGGAGCTTATAATGTTGCAGGTTTTTCAGCCGACAAGAAGATTGTCTGGGTGTTTGATAGCTATCTAAAAGGGAATATTGATAATTTTGAGATTTATTCTAAAAATGATAATTTTAGTATAAATTTAGAGTTAACTGCAATGAAAAATCCAGTTAAAAATGGTGACAATGGTTATTCAAGGAAGGTTGATAGCTGCGAGGAATGTGCATCCCTCTATTTTTCAATTACAAGACTTAAAACTACAGGAGAGATTAACTTAAATGGTAAAACATATAATGTGAAAGGTATCTCTTGGTTTGATAGAGAAATTAACTCAGATTATGATGCTACAAAAATAAAAGGATGGGACTGGTTTTCGGTACAGCTAAATGATGGCAGAGATATTATGTTATATCTTTTAAGAGATCAAGGTGGTGATATAGAAAATGTATCAATGGGAACGATAGTTTATCCTGATAGTTCATATAGAACAATCAAGTTAAAGGATTTTGATATCAAAGTTTTATCCCATTATAGGTCTAAAAAAACAGGTAAAAAATATCCCTCAAAGTGGTATATTAGAATACCTTCTGAAAACCTAGATTTAAAGGTAATTCCTCTTGTTAAGGATCAGGAGTTTATTCCATCAGAAATGAATATACCAATATATTGGGAAGGAGCATGTGTTGTTGAAGGATCAGTAAATGGTAAAGCCTATGTGGAGCTAACGGGATATTAGGATGAAAATTTATATGGAGATATAAATGTTGAGCGCAAAGAATATACATAAATATTATGGAGGCCAACATGTCTTAAAGGGAATAGATTTATACATTAAAAAAGGGGAATTCCTATGCATTATGGGCAGATCTGGAAGTGGCAAGACAACTTTGTTAAATATTTTAGCAGGTATGGATAGCCCAGATGTTGGCAGCATAACAATTGAAAATAAAAAATTAAATTTTGCTAATGATTTAGAGATGACTAAATATAGGCGTAAAAAGCTGGGTTTTATCTTCCAGTTTTTTAATTTATTAGATAATCTATCTCTTTTTGAAAATGTGAGAATACCGCTTTTATTAAATAAGAACTATAATAAAAACTATGTCTTTGAAGTATTAGAGAGGGTTGGTTTAAAAGGTTTAGAGAATAAATTACCTGCCCAGCTTTCTGGTGGTGAAAAACAAAGAGCTGCAATTGCAAGAGCGATAATACATAAACCCCATATTATATTTGCTGATGAACCAACGGGTAGCCTTGATAGTGAGACAAGTAATCAAATTTTAAGTTTACTAAAAGGTTTACACAGTGAGTCAAAGGTTACAATAATTTTGGTAACCCATGATGATGAAGTTGCAAGTTGGTCTAAGCGCATACTCTATCTAAGTGATGGGGTGTTAGAATAGGTGTATACATTAAAAATTTATTGGCAACT
>JAXHVM010000203.1 GCA_034189185.1 Deferribacterota bacterium | reverse complement strand
GAGCCCTGAAGGAGAACCTAAAGCAGTTGATTCAGCTAACATTGATGATAATCTAATGGGTTTGGATATTGGTATAAAAACAATATCTTTATTTAAGGACGGACTGAAAGATGCAAAAACAATTTTATGGAATGGTCCTATGGGATTATTTGAAAATGAATCATTTGCCAATGGAACCTTTGAGGTAGCACATTTTTTGGCTAAATCAGATGGGTTTGTAATAGTAGGTGGTGGTGATTCAGTAAGTGCCATACATAAAGCTGGTGTAGAAAAAAATATCGACCATATTTCAACCGGTGGGGGTGCCTCATTAGAATTTATAGAAAATGGAACATTACCATGTATTAGTATTTTAACTTATTGACAAATTTTTATTTATTTGATATAAGCAACTTCAAAATATTGATGATGGATAGTTTATGATTAGCATTGATATAACGCTATTTTTCCAAGTTATAAATTTCATAATAGTAATAGTAATATCTAAGTATATGATAGCTGATCCTCTAATAGGTGCAATCGAAAAAAGAAATAATAAAATATTATCATTAGAACAACAGGTAAATGAGAAAAAGAAAAAGATAGAGGAGCTTCAAAAATTATATGAACAAAAGAAATTAGATGCAAAAAGAGAGTTAAATGAGCTTAAGAAAGATACTATTGAGGACACAAAAAAAGAGGTTTCAAATTCAATACAGAGGGAGAGGCAAAAATTAGATAAATATTATAAAGAACAATTAAAGGATTTAAATAAACTATATGAAAAGCTTATCGTTGAATTAGAAAAAGATATGCCTGGAATAAAAAAATTAATAATTCAGAAAGTCCTATGAAAAATAAACTGATTATAATTATTTTATTTATAATAATACCATTAACATTGTTAGCTAGCGAGGGCAATACCCATGAAATTAGCACCTTAATCTGGAGAATTCTAACCTTTTTAATATTTATATGGTTACTGTATAAGTTTATAAAGACTCCACTAATAGATTTTATTAACAATAGGGTTATGGAGGTTAAGAAAAGGTTAGTAGGTTTAAATGAAGAGAATAGCAAATTAAAAGAAGAGCTTGATTCAGCAGATAAGATGCTAAAGGGTGTTGATAGTGAGATAGAAGAATTAAAAACTAGGTTTAGAGAATCCATTGAAAAGGAGAGAGAGGCAATCTTAGAAGAAGGTGAGAGACAGCTTGAAAAGCTTAGAAAATCAGCGGAAAAAGCTATTGAACTTGAGATTAGAAAAGCTGAAATAAAGTTAATTAATCAAATACTTCAGAAATCTATTGAACAGTCAAAGAAAGATATTCTAGAGAAACTAGATGTGAAATTACATAACCAAATAAATCTTAATCGAGTAGAAAGGATTAGTGAGTATGAACTTTAATAGTCTTGTCAAGAAATATGGAGACTCTTTTTTTAGCGTTGCAAAACAAGAAAACTGTTTAGATAGTTTGTTAGAGAATTATAAGAATTTTATGATTTTTTTAGAATATTCTAAATATATTAATGAAATTTTTATCTCACCTGTTATATCGAAAAAAGAAAAACTTGATTTATTAGAAGATATTGTAAAGCTTGTAGGTTATGATACATTATTTTACAATTTTTTAAGAATATTAATTTTAAACAATAGATTTAAATATTTAACGGGTATTTACGATTATATTTTATATTTAAATAATGAATATAATAATATATTAGTTGCAATTGCTATCTTTGCCTATAAGCCAACAGATGAGATAATTAATAGATTAAAGGATAGATTATCATCTATTTCAGGTTATAGTAAAGTTGAGTTAGAATTAAAAATAAACAAGAATATTATAGGTGGTTTTATTGTTAAGTATAAGGATATTATTATAGATGCAAGTATAGAGTGTGCACTTCAGAATTTAGTAAATAAAGTTGGAGGAGTTGTTTAATGCAGTTAAAAGCTGACGAGATTAGTAAGATTATAAAAGAAAACATTGAGGATTTTGAAAAAGTATCTGAGATTAATGAGGTAGGCTATGTTATTAGTTCTGGAGATGGTATTGCACGTATTTATGGTCTAAATAATGTTATGGCAGGGGAGTTGGTAGAGGTTAAAAAAGATAGATATGGTATAGTGATGAATGTCGAAGAGGATTCGGTTGGTGTAGTTGTGGCAGGGGATTATGAAGATATTAAAGAGGGAGATGTTATAAAGCGTACTAATCGTATAGCCTCTGTTCCTGTTGGCGAATCTTTATTAGGTAGAGTGGTTAATCCTTTAGGACAACCAGTTGATGGTAAAGGTCAGATTAAGGGTGAGAAATTTGATGTTATAGAAAAAATAGCACCTGGTATTGTTCAAAGAAGACCTGTTAATGAACCGTTGCAAACTGGTTTAAAGGCTATTGATTCAATGATCCCTATTGGTAGGGGTCAGAGAGAATTAATTATTGGTGATAGGCAAACTGGGAAGACTGCTATTGCGCTTGATACAATTATTAATCAAAAAAATACAGATGTTTACTGCGTCTATGTTGCAATTGGCCAGAAAAACTCAACAGTTGCAAGGGTTGTTGATACCCTTGAAAAATATGGTGCTATGGATTATACAATTATTGTTTCTGCCTGTGCAAATGAGCCTGCCCCATTACAATATCTAGCTCCCTATGCAGGGTGTACGATGGCTGAATACTTTAGAGATAAAGGTGGACATGCACTAGTTATTTATGATGATCTTTCTAAGCACGCAACAGCTTATAGGCAACTTTCTCTGCTACTTAGAAGACCACCAGGTAGGGAGGCATATCCAGGGGATGTTTTTTACTTACATTCTAGGCTTTTAGAAAGGGCTGCTAAATTTAATAGTGATCATGGTGGTGGTTCTTTAACTGCACTACCTATTATAGAAACCCAAGCAGGAGATGTTTCGGCGTATATACCAACAAATGTTATTTCCATCACTGATGGACAGATTTATTTAGAAGGTGATTTGTTTTATGCAGGTCTAACACCTGCATA
>JAXHVM010000202.1 GCA_034189185.1 Deferribacterota bacterium | reverse complement strand
ACATACTTTCTTTACTGGCTCTGAAGGCACATTAGGTATAGTAACAAAATTGAAATTTAAGTTAATTGATAAACCATCCTATGACACTCTATTAGTTGCTTATTTTAATGATATATTTAGCTCGACAAAGGCTGTTAATTTAGGATTACAATTTAAACCTTCTGGTATAGAAATAATGGATAAGTCTTTGTTAAGATTAGCAAAAGCGACAGATGAGACATTGGCGAATAATATTAGTGAAGATGCTGATAATGTACTGCTTTTTGAATTTGATGGATATAGTAAAGAGGCTGTAATAAATGAAGCAAAGAAAGTCTATGATTTAATTATCAAAAACAAATTAACAGATAATATATATTTAGCTACTAGCAAAAAAGAGCAGGATAATTTTCGTGCTATTAGAAAGGCAGCTGTACCAATTCTCTATAAACTAAAGGGGGATAAAAAAATAGTTGCATTAGTTGAGGATGCAGCTATTCCACCAACTAAATTAGATAAATATTTTGAAGGTATATATCAAATATTTAACCGACATTTGGTTGACTTTGTTATATACGGTCATATTGCAAAAGGTTTGTTACATACTAGGCCACTTCTCAATCTTAAAAGTGCTGAAGATGTTAGGTTATTAAAGATAATAGCAGATGAATTCTTTGATTTGATCTATTCTTTAGGTGGTACTATTTCAGGAGAACACGGTGATGGGCGCATAAGATCCTACTATGTTAAACTCCAATATCCAAAGATATACCATTTATTTAAACAGGTTAAAAATATTTTAGATCAAAAGAACATATTTAACCCCCTGTTAAAATTAACAGATGATGAATACTTAATATCAAAAGATTTAAGATATGGTATAACCTATAAAGCAAAAGATATATTTAATAAAAATTTATTATGGCTAGAAGATTTTTTAAGTGAAACTGAGAAGTGCCATGGCTGTTCTAAATGCACCACTATTGATACTTCTGTTAGGATGTGCCCTGTATATAAGTTTACTAGGGACGAAAGGGCAACACCTAAAGCTAAAGCAAATATTCTAAGAGCTTTAATAAGTGGGGTTATTGATGATAGTGAGATATATAAAAGCGAATTACAGAAAGTTATGAATCTTTGTATAGGCTGTGAAAGCTGTCATTTTGAATGCCCATCAAATGTTAATATACCAAAATTGGCGGCAGAGGCAAAATCCCAATATTATAGAAAATTTTCAATACCCCTAAATTATAGATTGATAACAAAAATAGATACAATTGCAAAATGGACTCATAAATTTGCAAAAATATCTGATTTTGTTACAAAATACTATTATGTAAGAAAAGCTTTTGAGCCTATTATTCATGTTTCTCCACAGAGAAGGTACCCTTCAATATCGACTAAATCATTGTTTGATCAAGTTAATAATTTTGAGGGAAGGGGAGAAAAAAAGGTATTATTTTTTGCTGGATGTTATTACTCTTATTTTGAACCTGCTGTTGGATTAAAAACAGTTGAGATATTAAAAAATATAGGTTTTACAGTTATTACACCAAGACAATACTGTTGTGGTGTGCCAATGATACCAAAAGGGATGGCAAATGCTGCTAAAGAAAGAATATACAAGAATCTTGAAAGCTGGGGAAACTTGATAGATGATGTAGATAATATAGTTGTTTCTTGTTCATCCTGTGGGCTGGCTTTGATGAGTGAATGGGGTAATTTTATAAATAATAGTAGAGTTAATAAAATAAAAGATAAAACAATCCACATAACCAAGTTGTTAGATAGATATAAAGACTATTTATATATTGAAGATTCAAGTATTAAAGCATATCATATACCATGCCATTTAAAAGTTCAAAAGGATAGTGATGCGACAGCCAATCTTATTAACAATCTAGATAAAAATAATTTAAAAGTATTAGATAGTAATTGTTGTGGTATGGCAGGCAGTTGGGGTTTATTGAGTGATAATTATTCATTGAGTAGTAAAATAGGTAAGGATCTAGATGATAAGATAAAAGAAAGTGAATGTAGTATAGTTATAACAGATTGTCCTACCTGTAGAATGCAGATAAAAGATTTAAGTAATGTAAAAGTATTACATCCTGTAGAATTAATAAAGGTTAAATAATTTGTTATGTCATTTAATGATAATGTTTTATTAAAAAAGAAGTTAAAAGGTGAATTACATTCAGATGAAATTTATAGATATTTATTGTCTACCGATGGAAGTATATATAAAATTGTTCCAGAGGCTGTTATTTATCCAAAAGATGTAGATGACGTTGTAAAGGTGTTAGCATTTTGTAAGGACAATCAGCTATCAATTCACCCACGAGGATCAGGTAGTGGCATTTGTGGAGCAGCTTTAGGTAGTGGCTATGTTTTAGATTTTACTAAATTTATGAACAAGATTTTAAAGGTTGATCTTAATGAGAGATATATAATTTGTGAAGCAGGTGTAAAGGGTGGTAAAATCAAGGAAACGCTAGAGAACTCAGGCTTATTTTTTCCTGTTGATCCATCTAGTTTTGACTATGCTTCAGTCGGTGGCATGTATAATACCAACGCATCAGGGTCACATTCTATAGCATATGGGAATTTTAATGATTATGTCTTAGATGTAGAAATTTTATTCTCAACTGGAAAACTAATGTGGTTAAGTGAAATTGAAAAAAAGGAATATAAAGATTTAGATAATGAGTTTAAACAAATTTTTGATTTATATAATGCTAACAAGAGTGATATTGCTGGTGCATATCCAAACTTAAGATGCAATGTTTCTGGTTATAATCTAAGAAATTTGGTAGTTAATGATAGATTGAAACTTATAAATTTATTTGCTGGTTCTGAAGGAACATTGGGAATTGTTACTAAATTGAAGTTAAGATTAATAGATAAGCCAAAATATAATATTCTTATAGTTGCTTATTTTGACGATATTAATAAATCTGTAAATGCTGTTAATATAATTCAAAGTAAAAATCCTTCAGCAATAGAGATAATGGATAAATCATTGCTTGGTTTAGCTGTAGAAAAGAATAAAAC
>JAXHVM010000201.1 GCA_034189185.1 Deferribacterota bacterium | reverse complement strand
GTTGTAGCTACAGGTCATAATATGGATGATGAAGCCTCCAGATTGCTTGGAAATATTTTAAAATGGGATTTAACGAGACTTTCCAAACATGAGCCAGTTCTAAAAGCTGAGGGTAATATGCTTAAAAAAAAGGTGAAACCCTTAATGAGACTCACCGACTATGAAATAGCAGCTTATGCTCTAACTAACAAAATAGATTATATCCAAAGGGAATGCCCTATGAGTAAAGGTGCTACAAGTATCTACTATAAAGATGTTCTTAACAGACTAGAAGAAAAATCCCCTGGCACAAAACAGTATTTTTATCTCCAGTTCTTGAAAAATGCCAATATCTTTAAAGAAAACAACACGGGGATAAATAAAATAAAAAAATGTAAAGTATGCGGCATGGAAAGTTTTTCTGAGATATGTACATATTGCAGGCTTATGGAAAAAATAAATGAATAATTTTAATTGCATTAACTAGCCACCATGCCATTCTATTTAATCATAAAATATAAGTTGCATAAAAAACTATAACATAGGTTAATAATATGAATAAAATATTAAAGCGTTATGCCTTAGCTAAAACATCTATATTAAAATAAGCCAAATCCATATTTTGTTGACACTCCTATGATCTTTGTTAAATTAGTCTCTAAATTATAGCATTTGTAGAAGGAGCTCATTTAATGAGAAATTTTTCAGAAATAAAGAGTATCTTAAATAGAATCGACAGAAAAGGATATAAAGCATACAACGATCTAAAAGGTGTTTATAAAGCTGACAACTTTATTTTATTTATAGACAGGGTTCAGGGGGATCCCTTTGCCTCTCCTTCAGATATAAGAATAAGTATAAACAGAAATTATTTGAAATTCCCAGATGAATGCACCAAAAGCAAATCACGTAAGATTGCTTTTGAAGATTATATAGCAAGGATTATAAGAGATTGCTTGATAAAACACAGTAAAACAGTAAAAGGCTCAGGGAAAAGCGGCTCACTTTTTATAAACAGTGGAGCCCAGGAAGTTATAGAGCGCTCCTCAGTAATTACAGATAAAAATTCACTTGAAATACGCTTAAGTGTAGGCCTACCAGCTGCCGGTAGAACAATTTTGGCTAATGAGTGTGAAAAAATATTTTATAGGATTTTGCCAGAAGTTATTGAAACTGTTAAATGGAATAACTTAGATAAAGTTAAATGTATGGAGTTTATTAAATGCATAGAAAATCAAGAAGATATAAGAGAACAACTTAAAGATAAGGGTCTTATTGCTTTTATTGCTAATGAAAGTATACTACCGCGTGAAAGTGGCGATAGCCAAAAACCTATGAAAGAAGCAGTACCTTTCTATTCACCGGAAACTCTAAAAATTAACTTTAATCTAAAAAACCCTATCACAGATAAAGATGGTAATAAAATTACAAAAATTTTTGGGATGGGTATCCCAAAAGGCGTAACTACTATTGTCGGAGGCGGCTTTCATGGAAAATCCACTCTTTTAAATGCATTAAAGATGGGGGTTTATCCTCATATCCCTTCAGATGGTAGAGAATGGACAGTTGTTGATAAAACTGCAGTAAGTATAAGGTCTGAGGATGGAAGAAATGTAGCAGGTATAGATATTAGGTCTTTTGTGAATAATCTTCCTATGAATGTGGATACTTCTTTTTTTAAAACGAGCAATGCCAGCGGCAGTACTTCACAAGCAACAAATATTCTTGAGGCAATAGAGTCAGGAACTAAACTATTACTCATAGATGAAGATACCTCAGCAACAAATTTTATGGTAAGAGACGCTAAAATGCGTGAGCTAATACCAAAGGACTTTGAACCCATTACACCTTTTGTAGAACGTGTTAGGCAACTGCTTGACCATTATGATGTTTCCACAGTTCTTGTTATGGGAGGTAATGGAGATTATTTAGGGAAATCAGATACTGTTCTTATGATGAAAAATTTTAAATGTTATGATGTAACAAAAAAGGCCAAAATTATTTTTGAGAAATATTCAGATATAAACTATGAAACTGAACAAGAAAAACCGCATATTGATTATTCTAGAGTAATTCATGCTGAAACATTTAATTTTATAGAAAGAAATAGAAAATTCAAAATTAAAACTTTAAAAACTGACAGGATTATAATTAATAGAGAAGAGATAGATGTTAGAAATGTAGAACAATTTATTGATGAGTCACAACTTGCAACAACAGGAAAAATACTAAGGCATATATCAGATAATAAATTTCCATTGGCTTACAAAGAAGTGATAAACAATTTGAGAGAAAAATTGGAAAAAAGTGGTTTTGACTTTCTAGATAAAAAATCAGCTTCAATGACAAAACCAAGGCTGTATGAAGTTATGGCAGTACTAAATCGCCTTAGAACCCTTGAACTTTCTAAAAAAGAAAACTAACCGCCCTTTTAATTAAGTGATGCGGAACAAATTATTAAAGCTTACTTTATTTAAAATAAGTATAGTCTTTCCTTATCCTTTTCATTGCCAAATGTGTTTCCCTTGATGTTTTAGGTTAGAGATTATTTATATACAGGCAAATAAATGAAGATATAACAGAGAAAAACAATATTATCTCAAAAACTTTATTCAGTATATATTAAAAATGTGTTAATATAAAGATGCAAAAACTAATAGAGGCAATTTATTATTTGGGGACGAAAAAAGAAAAGCTATAAACAATATAAATATAGAAAATTGACCAAATTAATACATAGCAAAATTTATAATGTTTATTTATATTTATATTAATAAAATAAAAACAATAATTATTTATATAATAATTTTATCTGCCTTTTTTATATCACCTTTAAAAAAGTCTTTGATGGCTAATGAGTTTTCAAGCTGTAAAGCATGCCATAACAATATAGAAGCTGTATCAGATAATCACAATTTTAAATGCATTGATTGTCACAGTGGTAATAATAAAAAACGCACTAAAGAAGAAGCCCATCGTGGGATGGAATGTAAAAATAACCCATCAGATATAGAATGTTGGGATAAAACTTGTGGAAAATGCCACTATTATCAATATAAAAGGG
>JAXHVM010000200.1 GCA_034189185.1 Deferribacterota bacterium | reverse complement strand
TAAGTTTTGAAAAAAATAATAGAATATTTACTGATATCCCAGAATTTGATCAATTAATGGGGGGCGGCATAGTTGAAGGTTCTGTTGTTTTAGTTGGAGGCGAGCCAGGTATTGGCAAATCCACTATTATGTTACAGATTGCCTCAAAATTGTCTCAAAAATCAGTTAACGTATTATATACAACCTCTGAAGAGTCCTATGAACAAATTAAATTGCGTGCTAATCGATTGAACCTGCAAAGTATTGATTTTTTATTACTTGCTACTAATAGATTTGAGAATATTATTTCTGCGATAGATGGGGAGAAATTAGATTTTTTAATTATAGATTCTATACAAACAATATATGCCGATGATATTGGTGCTATTGCTGGTACAGTTTCACAGGTTAGATATATAACATATAAACTTGTAGAGATAGCAAAAACTAAAAATATTACAATCTTTATCATAGGTCAAATTACCAAGGAAGGTTTTATAGCAGGACCAAAAGTGTTAGAACACTTAGTGGATACTGTATTATATTTTGAGGGGGACTATTCAAAGGGGTATAGAATTTTAAGGGCTACAAAAAACAGATATGGACCAACAAATATGGTTGCATTGTTTGAAATGAGGGATAGGGGATTGGTGCCTCTAGAATTTAATAAATTATATACTAAATATGAGGTTCCTGGAAAAGTTATGACCATAGTTATGGAGGGTAATAGGCCTTTAATTATAGAGATTCAAAGTTTAGTAGCCAATAGTTTTTTTAATTATCCAAGAAGAAATACAACAGGGTTTGATATAAGCAGGCTTAATATGCTCATTGCTTTAATAGATAAGAGGTGTGGTTTTAATATTTCTAATTATGATATATATATTAATATAGCTGGTGGTTTAAAGATAACAGAGACAGCAGCTGATTTAGCTACCGTTGTCTCTATAGTCTCAGCCTATAAAAATATTACAATCCCCAATGATACAATGTTCATAGGAGAGGTCAACTTAAGTGGTTTTATAAGCCCAGTATCATTCTTAAATAATAGATTAGCACAAGCAAAGCAATATGGTTTTAAAAGAGCTTTTATTCCAACAGAGAGCAAGGTTGATGATAAAAAAGGCATTGACTTAATATTTATCAAAAGTATTTTAGAATTAAATAATTATATTTAGAATTTATTTATATCTAAATGGAGGTAATTATGCAGAAGCTAATAAGAGTGGAGCCCTCTAAGTGTATAGGGTGTAAGACCTGTGAACTTGCTTGTTCTTTTAAAAATACAGGTGAGTTTGCTCCATCAAGGACAAGGATATATAATGAGGTTTTTTTAGAAGAGAATGCTTTCATTACAGTGACATGTATGCAATGTGATGATCCGTGGTGTTTAAAGGCATGCCCTAAGTTTGCAATTGAAAAAGATCCAGAAAGTGGTGTTGTGACAGTTAATGAGGATAAGTGCGTAGGATGTCGCACTTGTGTATCTGCTTGTCCTTTTGGTATGATTAAGTTTGCTGAGTGGAAAAATAAAGCAGACAAATGTAATTTGTGTAATGGCGATTTTCCTGAGTGTGTTGCCTTTTGTCCAACTGGTTGCTTAACCTTTTCAGAAGAAGATAAGCCCTTAAGGAATAAGATTTTAAGATTTGTAAATACTGTTAAAGAAGGATATCAGGAGGTTTAATATGTTTGGATGGCAATCAAAAATTCTAAGAATAAATTTAACAAATAAAAGTATTAAGGTTGAAGATTTAAATAGGGAGTATGCCAAGAAATTCTTAGGCGGCAGGGGTTTAGCTTCTAAATATTTATATGATGAATTAAAAGAAAATATAGATCCTTTTTCTGCAGAGAATAAATTGATATTCTCAACTGGGCCCCTAACAGGAACATATGGTGCAGCAAATGGAAGGTATATGGTTGTTACTAAATCTCCATTAAACAATTGTATAGCTTCATCAAACTCTGGAGGCTATTTCCCCTCTGAATTAAAGTTTGCTGGCTATGATATGGTAATTATTGAAGGTAAATCAGAAAATCCCGTTTATATTGCAATTTATAATGATAAGGTAGAAATAAGAGGTGCTAGTAATTTGTGGGGCAAAACTACATATGAAACAGAAGAGATAATTAAAAGGAGTTTCCATAATGATGCAAAGGTAGCTTGCATAGGCCCAGCTGGTGAAAAAGGAGTATTATTCTCTTGTATAATGAATGATAAGTATAGGGCTGCTGGTAGAAGTGGTGTTGGTGCAGTTATGGGAAGCAAAAACTTAAAAGCCATTGCCGTTAGAGGAACTAAAGGGGTACAAATAGCTAATAAAGATACCTATAGACAAGTTGCTCAAAAGACCTTTTCAACAATAAAAAAGAATCCTGTTTCAGGGGAAGGTTTACCAAAATATGGTACTGCTGTGTTAGTTAATATTATCCACGAGAGTGGTTTACTTCCAGTTAATAATTTTTTAAGAGAACAAATAAAAGATATTGAAAAAATATCTGGTGAAACAATGGCCGATACGATATTAAAAAGGAACAAAGCATGTATGAGTTGTATTATTGGCTGTGGCAGAGTTGCATCATTTAAAGATGGTAAAGAGATTGTGGGTGAAGGCCCTGAGTACGAACCTATATGGGCTATGGGGGCTGACTGTGGCGTAACAGACCTAAATGCCATTACAAAGGCTAATTATCTATGTAACGCTTACGGGGTTGATCCAATAAGTGCAGGTGCAACAATAGCATGTGCTATGGAGATGTATGAGAAGGGCATAATTTCAGAAAAAGAGACAGGTTTGCCTCTTCATTTTGGTGATGCCAATGCTATGGTTACAATGATTGAAAAAATCTGCAAGAAAGAAGGTTTTGGAGAGTTATTAGCACTTGGATCATATAGATTAGCTGAAAAATTTGGTGATGTAGAGTATTCAATGGGTGTTAAAAAGCTAGAGTTTCCGGCATATGATGGAAGGGTTGCCCAAGGTATTGGTTTGAACTATGCCACAAGTAATAGAGGAGCTTGTCATGTAAGAGGTTATACTATTAGCTCTGAGATATTAGGTGTTCCTGAAAAAACAGATCCACTAGAGGTAAAGGGTAAAGCTCAACTT
>JAXHVM010000199.1 GCA_034189185.1 Deferribacterota bacterium | reverse complement strand
GGCGTGGGATTAAATATGATAATTAATTTAAAAATAGACATCAATTTCAGCCAAAGCATTCAAAGGAAAAATATGGAGAAAATTATAAATGAGAAATTTGTTGCCGAGAAAATTAAAAAACATTATTAAAAAAACAAAATGGGTATGTAGGGTATAATATTGTTAGTTATGCAGAAAGAATAAGAAAGTATTTATATGTTAATTGCTAGGCATTATATAATTAATATCGAATGAAAAGAAATATCGGTATTATTACTATTCTTGTAGGTGTTGGGCTTTTTTTTATAAGTATTATCTTTTCAACTGGTTATTACGGTAAATCTTATTCTATTTCCAAGCCCTTCATTGAGAGTATACCTGATCGGTATATCGTGCTCAAAGAAGGAAGAGAGGTTTCATTTATGCATTATGAAGGAGGAATTGCAATTCCGCTGAAATATCCACTTTCTTTGTCAATTGTCCTTATTCTGGTTGGAACAGGGGTTGTTTTGCTATCAAAAAAACAATGAAACCGATAAACAACAAGCACATTAATGCGAGGTAATAAAATATGAATATAGATCCATTCGCTTCATCAACATTTTCACTAAGAATAGCATGGTTTTCAGCAATACTTGGCCTTATTTGTTTTATAGGATTTTTCGAAATAGTTAAAAAGAAGTTGGGCAAAAACATTTTTATGTTTGTTTGGTTTAGCCTATGTCTTTTATTCCTTTCTCCAGCAAGATATATGCTATTCCAATCAATCCTTGCAGCTTCATATATATTTCAAAGCAAGGAAGCATTTATTTCTTCCCCTTTACTGGCATTATACATTCCAACAGTTTTCGGCATTCTCTTATTTACAGGCCTCTTTTTACCTTTGGCTATGCTGATTTTTCTAAGAGAAATAATAAGAGATACAGACTATTTCTTCTCATTTGTTAAAGGTATTTCAGCAATTATTTTTCCTATAATCTGTTTAATTTCGTCTTACATTTTCTATTACATTCTACCCTATGCTGCATGGGCTCTCTTTTTATTAAATCCAAATGATTTAATAAAAGCCACCAATGGTCCTACAGCAATTGTGTACAAGTATATAACAAAGCCTCTTTCACCAACAATTGTTCCTGATATTTTCTATCAAACACCACAACGAGATATTGACTTGTTGCGTTGTCACGTTGCAGCAATTTATATGAGCAATCAAAAGTTTTGGTATTTTGTAAAGCTTCAATATCCTGATATATATGAACAAACATTAAAGAAAAATGGTGGTAAACTTCCCAATAAAAATCTCCACATGACCACTATTATACAACGCATCAAGATGGCAGCAGATAAGTTTAAACATTAAATGAAGTTAATATCACCAGAGTGTAACTCTATCTTCCGAGGTTTGGAGATGCTCGAAGTTGGGAGATGCTATTTTCTCTAGAAGTAATTATGCATCTTATAATTAATATATTCTTGTTAGATGTAAAAAATAAATAGTAAAGATGGAAAATCACTATGTCAAATGTCAAACTAAAACAGTTTACATGCAGGCTCTTGATTTATTATCAGCAACATATATTTTAATAAGCTATGATATTAAAACTGGAGGTAGGAAATGAAAAAATTTGTTTTTTATAACCCCACTCAGATTGTTTTTGGTGAAAATCAAACCAAAAATATTGGGAGATACTTAAAAAATAAGAAATGCCTACTTTTGTATGGTGGTGGCAGCATAAAGCAAAACGGTATCTATGATAAAGTGATGGATTCTCTAAAAAATCATAACGTCTCGGTTGTTGAGAAATCAGGTGTAAAACCAAACCCAGTGCTTTCTTTTGTATATGAGGCAATAGAGCTTGCAAAAAAAGAAAAAGTTGATTGCATTTTGGCCGTTGGTGGCGGCAGTGTAATAGACAGTGCAAAGGCAATTGCCGCTGGATTTTATTACGATGGTGATGTGTGGGATTTTTTTACTGACAAAGCCCAAATAAAAGAAGCTCTACCAATCTATGTAGTACTAACACTTGCTGCTACTGCTTCGGAGATGAACTCAGGGGCAGTTATAACAAATGAGAATACAAAACAGAAATTTAATATAAGAAGTGATAATTTATTTCCAAAAATTTCCATACTTGATCCTATAAATACATATACGGTACCAAAAAACCACGTAGCAAATGGCAGTGTTGATGCTATTGTACATGTGCTTGAGGGATATTTTACAAGAAAATATCCAAGCACACCTATACAGGATGGATTTGTAGAAACCATTGTGGAAACTGTTGTCTCATCAACAAAACAAATACTTGAAAACCCAACCGATTATGATGCAAGGGCAAATTTCATGTGGTCAGCCACACTGGCGCTAAATGGCCTAACAACGGCTGGTATTGGTGATTATGCTTTCCCAAACCACATGATGGGCCACTCTTTATCTGCTCTCTATGATATAGCGCATGGTTCTACACTATCTATCGCATTTCCTGCATGGTTAAGGTATAACAGCAAGAATTTAAATGAACGACTAAAACGCTTTGGATCAAGGGTATTTGGCACTCAAGAACCACAAAAAACTATAGAAGCCATTGAAAACTACTTTGCTTCAATAGGTGCGCCAACAAGATTAAAAGATGTTGGGCTTAATGAATCTGATATTGAGGCTATAGCTCAAAATGCAGTGGCTCTTGCTCAAAAATGGAATCTAACAGAATATACAAAAGAAAGAATTGCTGAAATTTTGAAATATGCAATTTAAAAATAATTAATACACAAATAAAACAAACACACAAGCTTGTATTGATGTGCTAAAAAAATAATAAATATAAACTAAACTGTAGTTAACAAATAAAACAATATCTCCCAACTTTGCGAAGCTGGGAGATATTGTTTTTAGAAAATTAATAAAATATGTTTTATAATAGGTTTTTTAGATAATATTATTAAAAAGCTCTTATCCTATTTACTCAAACCATACCACATCTCAAAGAGATTATTCACTTTCTTTTTTTGGCCTAATACAGGATTATTATCAATATCATTGAAGGTCATAGGCCATGCAAAAGATGTTTTACCAACAAAATTATACTCTTCATTAAATAATACTTCAGCAACACCATCTCCTTCGGT
>JAXHVM010000198.1 GCA_034189185.1 Deferribacterota bacterium | reverse complement strand
TATGAATTTGAAAAGGATGGTAAACATTTTAAGTGTTCTGTTGATGTGATTGATATAGATAAGAAAACTATTTTCATATATTTGATTGATGATATAACAATTATTAAAAATATTGAAAAGGAAAGACAGCGGGATGAAAAACTTAAATTAATGGGTGAAATGGCGGCTAATATAGCTCATGAGATTAGAAACCCCTTGGGCAGTATTGAATTATATACTTCAATATTAAAAAAATCTTTAAAAAATAATAATGATCTAAATATGACAGATTCTATATTAAAATGTACAAAAGCTATAAATAATATAATCTCAAATATTTTAGTATTTAATAGGGATGTTAATATAGATATTAGAAAACATTATTTGGCAGATATTATAGATGATGTTGTTCTCTATTTAAGGCATTTAATGTTGAGTAAAAAGATAGATTTTAGAAATAATATAGGAGAAGATACCATAGTTTACGCAGATAGTGAGTATCTAAAGCAAGTGATAATGAACTTGTTGCACAATTCTATAGAGGCGACCCAAGAGGGAGGGAAGATTAAGATTGAGTCAAAAGAAGATAATTATAAAACTATAATATGCATTGAGGATAATGGCTGTGGTATTAAACCTTCTTTTTTTGATAAGTTATTTATCCCTTTTCAAACAAACAAAGCTAAAGGAACCGGTCTTGGCCTTGCAATATGTTATAAAATTATTAAGGCCCACCGAGGCAGTATAACACCAATAAGTGATGGTGAAAGCTATACAAAATTTATAGTAGATTTACCAAAAAGTGAAGATTATGAAAAGTAAGAAAATATTAATAGTAGATGATAATGATAATATGAGAAAAGCATTAAGTATTATTGTAAACAATATGAATTTTGAAGCAGAAACAGCTATAGATGGAGACGATGCTTTTGAAAAGGCTACAAAAAATTATTACGATATGATTATATCTGATATGAAGATGCCAAAAGTAGACGGTCTAACTCTTTTAAAAATGCTAAATACAGCAGGTATAAAAACACCTATAGCTTTTATAACGGCATATGGAACAATAGCAAATGCTGTAGAATCTTTAAAATTAGGAGCATCTGATTATATTTTGAAACCTTTTTCGGCAGAGGTTATTGAGCAATTAATCAATAGAACTCTCTCCGTTAATGAGTGTAAAAAGAATTATAAAGAATTAGAAGGACCGTTGTTTATAAGTCCTGCCTCAGTAGCAGAGATATTTGCTTTAGCAAGTGACTTGTCAAAGACTGATGTAACCATATTGATAACTGGAGCCTCTGGAACAGGCAAGGATATATTAGCAGAGTACATACATAAAAATAGCGATAGATCTAATTATCCTTTTATTGCAATAAATTGTGCTGCTATACCAGATAATTTAATTGAAAGCGAGCTATTTGGTTACGAGAAAGGTGCATTTACTGGTGCTGAATCAACCAAGAAAGGCAAATTTGAATTGGCAAATAATGGTACTATTCTTTTAGATGAAATAGGCGAAATGCCCTTTCATTTGCAAGCAAAGTTATTAAGGGTTATTGAAGAAAGAGAAGTTGAAAGGCTTGGCTCGACAAAAAAGATTAAACTTAATGTTCGTATAATTGCTACAACAAATAGGGATCTAAGACAAGAAGTAAAAAATGGAGCATTTAGAGAAGATCTATTTTATAGGTTAAATGTAATAAATATTGAATTGCCTTCTTTAAAGGGAAGAAAGAAAGATATATTAGAATTCTCTAAGTTTTTTGTTAATAAGTTTGCATCCCATTACAATAAGAAGGTAAAAAATTTATCCGCTGATGCTGAAAATGTACTTATAAACTACGATTGGCCTGGCAACATTAGAGAGCTTAAGCATACAATTGAAAGGGCGGTAATCTTGTCAAAGAGTGAGGTTATTACTAAAGATAATCTTTTCCTACATGGGATAACCTTTGGTCATAAAGAACAGGTAATTGAGAGAAATGACGAGGATATCCTTGTTGATAAACCTATATCTGAGGTAGAAAAAGAGCTAATCTTAAATACTTTGAGCAAATATAATGGTAATAGAACAAAGACTGCAAATGCTTTAGGCATTACAGTGAGAACACTTAGAAATAAAATTAATGAATATAGGGAAAATGGAATAGATGTAGATCGCTATATTGAAAAATAGGCATACATTTTGCTAGATATATAAGTAAGAATATGTTTATAAGAGGGTAGAAATGGTAAATATGTTTGATAAGATAAGGATTAATGATCTTAATTACGGTTTAAATGTATCCTCTGTTAAAAATGATGTAATTGCTAAGAATATTGCAAACGCTGACACACCATTCTATAAGGCAAAAAAGATTAAATTTAAAGAGGTGATGGAAGAATATTTTCCCGATGAGAAAAAAATTCCTCTTATAGTAACTGATGAGCAACATATTCAGCCTGGCCAAAAGATATTGTCACCATCTTCTTTTGTAAGATATCAAAACAATATGTCTCCTAGAAATGATTTTAATGATGTTAATTTAGATTACGAGATGAGCGAGTTAGCAAAAAATGGAATAAACTATTCCATGATGGGACAAATTACCTCAAATAGTTTTGCTAAATTAAAAGAAGCAATAAGGGGGAGATAATGAGCTACTTTGATATTTTAGATATATCAGCAACTGGGATGTCTGCACAAAGAATAAGGATGCAGGTTGTATCTGCAAATTTGGCTAACGCCAATACAACTAGGGCTTATGGAGATATGCCCTATAGAAAGAGAGACGTTGTATTTAAAACAATATTAGATGGTGAGCATAAGGGTGGAGTAAAGGTTGACAGGATTGAATTAGATGAAAAACCTCCTAGGATGGTATATGATCCTAGCCATCCAGATGCTAACGAAGAAGGCTATGTTAGATATCCTAATATAAATCCTATAGAAGAGATAGTGAATATGCTAGAGTCTTCACGTAGTTATGAGGCAAATATGACAGTTTTAGATACTGCTAAACAACTAGCTATGAGAGCAATTGATATAGGAAGAAGTTAGTTAAAAATATAGAGTAGTTTATATATTTAACTTGTAAGTTATTTATATAGTTATATAATTTTATATAAGAGAAAAAAATGAG
>JAXHVM010000197.1 GCA_034189185.1 Deferribacterota bacterium | reverse complement strand
AATGTTTAATATTATTAAAGAGATTAAATGCGTTGAAGGCAAGCCTATTGTCATACCTTATGACAATATAGATACTGACAGGATAATCCCTGCTAGGTTTATGAAGACAACAACCTTTGAAAAACTAGGTGAATATTGCTTTTATGATGAGCGCTTTTCGAATGACGGTAAACCCTTGGATCATCCATTTAATAAAGTTGACAAGTCTAGTGATTATATACTTATTACAAGGAAGAATTTTGGTTGTGGGTCTTCAAGAGAGCATGCGCCACAATCATTGAAACGAGCTGGGGTTAAAGCTGTTATAGCAGAGAGCTTTGCCGAGATATTCTATGGAAACGCAACAACAATTGGATTACCTTGTATTGTTTTAAATAAAAGTGAAATAGATAGGTTAATTAATCTTCCTAAGGATTCAGCTGACAATATTATTATTAGGCTTGACATTGAGAATAAAGTGTTGGAAGTAAAATCGTTAGATCATTCTAATGTAGAAAAATATAACTTTGAGTTGCCAGAGGATATTAGGCTCGCTTTTATAAAGGGCATATATGATAATATAAGTCTACTTGCAGAAGATTTATCTGCAATAAAAGATTTTGAAAAGAGAATACCTTATAGTTTTTAACTTATGGGATATTATTTATTTGAGGTTGGCGTTGAAGAGCTGCCTGTTACCTATTTAAATATAGCAATAAAGCATTTAAGCCAGGGATTTGCCAATTTATTAGATAAGTATGATGTAGAATATGGAAAACTAAAATCATCGGGCACCCCAAGGCGTGTTTATGTGTATATTGAAGATTTAGCAGAAAGTCAAAAAAATAAGAGAAAAGAGATCATTGGCCCTCCAGTAAATGTAGCCTTTAATAAAGAAGGGGAATTAAATGAGATTGGTTTAAAGTTTATAAAATCAAAGGGTATAAATAAAAACAATATTAAAATTATTGAAAGACCAAAAGGTAAATATTTGGGTGGTATTGTTGAAGAGAGCTCAAAAAAAACAGTCTCAATTTTGTTAGAAAATATAGTTAATATTGTATTGTCTACCCCCTTTCCTAAAACTATGAGGTGGGATGATTCAAAGATTTACTTTGCTAGACCAATAAGATGGCTGCTATCAATATATAATGGTGAGCTACTACCTATAAAATTAGGTAATTTAGAGGCAGACATCTACACGTGGGGGCATAGGTTTTTAGACAATAATAAAATAGAGGTTTATCGTTATAATGATTATGAAAGAAAACTTGAAGAAAAGTTTGTAATTGTTAATAAGGATAAAAGGAAAGAAAGGGTTAAAGATTTTATTGGGAAAGCCATAGAAAAGTATGATCTATCATTTGAGTATGATAAAGAACTTATAGAAGAGGTTGTAAATCTCGTTGAATATCCAGAGGGGGTTATATCAACCTTTGATAGAAAATTTTTAGAACTTCCAGAAGAAGTTTTAATAACTACAATGAAAAATCATCAGAAATTTTTCTATTTAAGGGAGAAATCAGGTAAATTAACTAATAGATTTATAGGCATCTCAAATATAGTTCCCCTTAAAAAAGAAACAATTGAACAAGGCTATTCAAAAGTTTTAAAGGCAAGGCTAAGTGATGCTCTCTTCTTTTTTGAAAAGGATAAGAAAAAATCTTTACTAGATAACCTTTATAAGCTAAAGGGGGTGGTGTTTCAAGAAAGATTGGGAACAATCTATGATAAGACTTTAAGAATTGAGCGGATTTCTGAGTATTTATATAATTTACTAGGTTGTAGTTGTGATATTAAAAATATTAAAAGAATTGCTAGGCTATCAAAATGTGACCTTATAACCGAGATGGTTTTAGAATTTCCAGAGCTACAGGGATATATGGGAAAGATTTATACATCAATTCAGGGAGAAAATAATATAGTCTCTGAAGGGATATACGAGCATTACCTGCCTAGGCACTCAAGTGATGAGCTTCCAACAACTATTGAGGGAGCGATTGTTAGTATCTCTGATAAAATAGATACAATAGTTGGTAATTTTTTAGTTGGAAATATCCCAACAGGTAATCTTGACCCTTATGCTTTAAGAAGAGATGCCAGAGGCATTATCTCTATTATATGTGAGAAAGAGCTAGATTTTAATATTTTTGAACTCGTTAACTTTGTTGTGCGTCTATACAATGAATATGGCAATTTTGACGTAAATAGACAAGATGTTGTTGTAGAAGTTGTCGATTTTATTAAACAGCGTTTAAAGCAGATGCTTATATCACAAGATAATATAACGCCAGATATTTTTGAAGCTGTTAGTGATAAGTATAACTCACTCTGTTTATTAAAGGAGATTGCATTAACATTAAATGAGTTTAAAGCTTCTTCCGATTTTAAGATAGTTACTATTATTTATAAAAGAATAAATAATATAATATTAAAAAATAATTGGAGCATTGAGCATTATGATACCAATCTGTTTGACAGTGAATACGAATGGGAATTACATAGTATAATTACAAAATTTAGTGAGTTTATAAATATTAAAAAGAAAGAGAAAGGATACAGGGATATTTTAGAGAAGATGGCTACTTTTAGTAAACCCTTGAATAACTTTTTTGACAATGTTCTAGTGATAGATAAAAATAATGATATTAGGGAAAATAGATTGGCATTATTGCTCACTCTAAGGAATACAATCAATAGTATTTGTGATCTTTCTAAAATAATATATTAAATAAATAGGGGTGTTATATGAATAAATATGTTTATTTTTTTGGCGGTGGTAAAGCTGAAGGCTCAGGGAATATGAAAGATATTTTAGGGGGCAAAGGCGCTGGATTAGCGGAGATGACCAATATTGGTATAACAGTACCTCCAGGATTTACAATTTCAACAGAAGGTTGTCTCATATATTATAAAAATAATAAGGAAATACCTGATTATATATGGGGTGAAGTGCTAGAAAATATGGAGAGGCTTGAGAAGTTAACTGGTAAAAAATTTGGCGATCCTTCAAATCCACTTTTAGTTTCAGTTAGATCAGGGGCAAGAGTATCTATGCCTGGGATGATGGATACTGTATTAAACCTTGGCTTGAATGATGAGTCTGTAAAGGGTTTAGCAAAGATCTCTTCAA
>JAXHVM010000196.1 GCA_034189185.1 Deferribacterota bacterium | reverse complement strand
CTCATATTTAATTAAATCCTTTCGTCTCATTATATAATATAATCCTTTATTTATTTTTGTTATAACTTATTTATAATTTTTAAATTTTTAATTTTATACTTTATCCACTAAATAACTTCGAGTAATCCTCTGACTTCGCAAGTCAGATTTTCCGCGTATATTAGCCATCACAGCCCATCTTACCCAATCCCCCGACTTCGCAAGTTGAACTTCTTAAAAAAGGTGAGACAATGTAAAAAGGTCAATTATATTTGCAAAAAAGGTTAAATTTGTTGACAATCTACACTTATAGATAGGGTAAAAACTATTTTATTTACTAAAACGTTTTATATGAGATATTTCAATTCCTTAAAATTATGACCATTAGCATAACTATATAATAGCTTTAAATAACTTAAGAATCCTTTCCTTTTCTTCCCGGGAAAAAATCCTTCAGTTCCCATATAATTATAACTAAGAAAAAAACTAGAATGAAAACTGCTAATATTTTACTCATATTAACGCCTCTTTTTTTTATATTATTCTAATAATTTGCCAACTTCATATATCAAAATTTTATATAACAAATTTAATTTTTATTATAACTTAAAAAAGTAAAATACAATTATATTTTACTTATATAATAATTAAGAATGTAGAAGGTTTCAATGCCTAATTACAAGGTTTAAAACACTGTATAGCATAAATTTAAAAAAAGTCAAGTAAAACTTGCTATAATTCCTCATAGGTAAGGTAAAAAGATCAAAGCATTATAAAGCATTATAAAGTTTGATTTTTCCTGTTTTCTCAAATTTTCGAAACATAATGCTACTTTAATCTATCCCAAATGGCTACATATAGAGATATTTTATCAGCAAGTTCTCCACCATCTCCGATAAGAAATCGTAAAATAATATTTGTATCAAGATATACGATATTTTTCTTTGACATGTTCACTCCAGGCGTCTTCTTCTGTTAACCCGGTTTTTAATTTATTTCTTGCATATTTATTCAAGCTGCCTGCCATCTCTTCAACTGAAGGAATTCTTCTTATAAAAATACGATTCCCCTCTTTAATAAATTCGACATAATCCGAATTCAGCTCTTTCCGAATTTCTTTCGGTATAGTTATTTGTCCTCTTTTTGATATTTTTGCTTTTATAACTTTCATTTTTTTCCTTCTTATACAGTAATCCTCTGACTTCGCAAGTCAGATTTTCCGCATATACTCGCCATCACAGCCCATCTTACCCAATCCTTCAACTTCGCAATTTAGAATTTTAAGCTCATATTTAGCTGGATGTTATAAATATATCATCTAGCGAGAAAATGTGATACTCGACTTTATAGTTATTAAATTTTCTGAGAACTTTTTGTGATTTTTCTTTTAATTTATCTAGGGAAGCTTTTTGTGGGTCTAATTTCACTTCGGCAAATAAAACCAGTTTCTCATAATCATTAACAGCTACAATATCAATCTCATTTTTATTCCCTTTTTCCCAATAATTTCCAATAATATTAAAGCTTCTTTCTATAATCATTTTGGCTTTGAAATATTTCTCCAGAATTTTACCAGCATACGAATTAAAGTCACGTCTGACAACATCTTTTAAGTATTCATAATTACCTATTTCCACTGCACTGTTATATTTGTAAATAAAGCGAAACCAAAAACTCAAAAAATTATCTACAATTGTATATTTTTGTATTCTGCTGTTAGGTTTGCTTAGGATTGGTTTTATCTTTTTAATAATATAAAAATCTTTCTCAAGGCGCTGTAGAAAACCGCCTATATCCTTTTCTAAAATACTTTCTATTTCACTGCGACTAGTTTTAGAAGAAGCTATCAATGATAATATGGAGAAATAAGTTGTATACTCTTTTCCAAATTCTTCTATTAATATGGACTTACCTTCTTCAATAAATAAAGAGTTTTCTCGGAAAATTTCATTGATAATTGCATCAAAACTAAATATTTTTCTATCAACAAAATATTCCACATACTTAGGAACACCACCGGTAATAGCGTAAAAGGCAAAAAAGTCAAAGTTATCAGCTTTATTTACATTGTTCAGATAGATATCCTGCAACGTTTTTATGTCAAAAGGGTTTAAATTAATTTTTAAAGATGCTCTGCCAAAGAGAGGCTCTTTGGAATTTTCAAAGATATCTTTCATCATAGAATAAACAGAGCCAGAAAAAATCAACAGTAGCGATGTAGAATCCTTGTAAATGTCCCAAAGTTTTTGAATATCACTATAAACAGATGGATTTATGTGTTTGAATTCTTGAATTTCATCAAAAACTATTACATAGTTTTTATTTTTAAAATTTTCCAGCAGGAATTCAAAAAAATCATGAAACTTTTCTATTTTCCCAAAAAATTTTACATTTGTTTGTTTTTGAACAATATCTACAAATTCTTCACATAGCAAGTGCTCATCTTTTCTTGAAACAACAAAATAAAGCGCACTTTTATCTTCCACGAATTTTTGAATTAGTCTGGTTTTACCGACTCTCCTTCTTCCCGTTACTACAGCCATTTGAGAATTTTTAGCAGATAATTTGTATAATTTATTTAAATCATTCAGTTCTGATTTTCTACCATAAAATTGCACATTTTATCTCCGTAATGCGTATTACTGTAATAGATATTACAATAATAAAATAATAAATTCAAGGCTTTTTGAAATCCTTTCCCAACTTCGCAAGCTAATCCTCTGACTTCGCAAGTCAGATTTTCCGCATATACTCGCCATCACAGCCTATCTTACCCAATCCTTCAACTTCGCAAGTTGAACCTTTTAAAAAAGGTGAAGCAATGAAAAAAGGGGGTCAATTTTATTTGTAAAAAAGGTTAAATTTGTTGGCAATCTACAATCAACAATTAGATTGTTTCAATTCCTCATAGGTAGGGTGAAAACTATTTAAATTTAAACAAAAAAGCAATAAATGCAGTGTTTCAATTCCTCATAGGTAGGGTAAAAACTTTATTTGTTTTTTAGATACATTTATGTTACGATAGTTTCAATTCCTCATAGGTAGGGTAAAAACTGGAAGTGTTAATCAGAATGAAAGACAGGAAGCCGTGTTTCAATTCCTCATAGGTAGGGTAAAAACAGAAGTACAGAAGGT
>JAXHVM010000195.1 GCA_034189185.1 Deferribacterota bacterium | reverse complement strand
GATTATTAATCCTTCTGATTTTTTTAAACCCTTTCCTATCCCAGTTGTAAATAGTAAAAAAGAGAGTATAAGCCTCTTTTTAGAGGCTTTAAAAGGAGAAAATGAAAAGTTAACTAACCTTATTTCAATTAATAGTGCCCTTGCAATACATTTGGTAAGTGGCGCATCCCTTGAATACGCCTTTTACTATGCAAAAAGAGCTCTCCAAAGGAAAAAGGTGTGGAGAAAATTTTTATCACTAAGAGATGATAGTTATATCTAAAAGGTAGGATTATGCATAGATATTTAGAAGAGATTATAGAATATAAAAAGAGTATTTTAGAAAATCTGAGGAATAAAAAATTGCCTGAGAGAAAAAAAGCATTGTTAAACCCCTTAAATTATTTAAGGGAAAAACCCTTCATTATGGAGATAAAAAAGGCCTCCCCTTCAAAGGGGGTAATAGATGCAGATATTGATGTAGTTAAAAGGGCAAAAGACTATGAAAGACTAAATGCAGGTTGTATTTCAATATTAACAGAGGATAGGTTTTTTAAAGGCTCTTTTAACGATCTATTAGCTGTATCAAAAAATGTTGAGATCCCCCTTTTATCAAAGGATTTTTTCATTGATGAATGTCAACTAGATATTGCTTATGCCTACGGGGCTGATATGGTATTATTAATTGTTAAAATTTTAAATGGAGAAAAAATAGAAAGGCTATACAAAAAGGCAAAACAGCTGGGTTTAGAGGTTTTATTTGAGGTGCATACCCTTTGGGAGCTTAACCAAATAAAGGATTATAAGGGTATAATTGGGGTAAATAGTAGAAATTTGGAGGATTTTACTATAGATAAATTAAATGCAGCAAGACTTTTAAATAAAATTCCAAGAGATTGCTTTAAAGTTGCCGAAAGTGGTATTATGACAGCAGATGATGTAGCTTTTTTTAAAAAGGCAGGCGCAGATGCTTTTTTAGTTGGTAGCCACTTAATGAGCTCAAATAATTTAGAAAGTTCTGTTTTAGAGCTATATAAAGGATTAAAATAAATGTTTGTAAAAGTATGTGGTATTACTAATGATTGTGATTTATTAATGGCAATAAAACTAGGCTTTTCAGCTGTTGGTTTTGTAAGGCATAGAAAGAGTAAAAGATTTATTGATGAGAATAAATTAAAAAATCTATTAAGTATTGCTGAAGGAAAGATTAAGAGAGTTGTTGTAGGAATAAGCTTTGATGAGGTTGCCCCATATATTACTTTGGCTGACTATGTGCAGGTTTATGAGCCTATTAACCATAAAAAAGTTATATATGCCTCAGATAATTTTGAATTTAATGTAGATTGTGCTTATTTTTTATATGATACGAGTAAAGGAAGTGGTAAAACTAGTGAAATCCCTTTAAAGTTAAGGGATATCTCTAAAAAATTGATTATTGCAGGTGGATTAAATGAAGAAAATGTGATAGATGTAATAAGTGATTTTTCACCCTTTGGGGTTGATGTATCAAGTGGTGTTGAGCTAGAGCCAGGGATAAAAGATCATAAAAAGATGGAAAACTTTATTAAAAAGATTAATAAATTTTGTGAGGAAAAAAACAGTGAGATTTAAATATGGTAAGTTTGGTGGTCAATTTGCTAGTGAGACTTTAATACCAGTTCTTGATGAATTAAGTATTAGTTTTAGAAAGATTAAAAAAATGCAATCCTTTCAAGATGAATTAAAGGATATATTAGAAAACTATGTAGGTAGGCCTACACCAATATATTATGCTAAGAGAATAAGTGAAAAATACGGCTTTAAGCTATACCTAAAGAGAGAGGATCTCTTGCACACCGGTGCTCACAAGATTAATAATACAACCGGACAGGTGTTACTTGCAAAATATATGGGCAAAAAGAGGGTTATTGCTGAAACTGGAGCCGGTCAACACGGACTGGCAACGGCAACGGCTGCTGCCTTATTTAATTTAGATTGCACAGTCTATATGGGTGCAGTTGACGCTAAAAGGCAGGCTATAAATGTTGAAAAGATGAAATTATTAGGTGCCAATGTTGTGGAGGTTGAGGTTGGCTCTAAAACATTAAAAGAAGCAGTATCAGAAGCCTTAAGGGATTATGTGACAAATTTTAGGGATACCCACTACGTTATTGGCTCAGTTGTTGGTCCTTCCCCTTTCCCTGAGATAGTTACTTATTTTCAATCTATAATTGGCTTGGAAACCCTCTCCTATTTTAAAAAACACGCCTTTATGCCAGATTATATTGTTTGTTGTGTTGGAGGTGGCAGTAATGCGGCAGGCATGTTTAAGCCCTTTCTAAAGGAAGATGTAAAACTAATTGGGGTTGAGGCAGCTGGTACCTCAGATGAATTAGGAAGCCATGCGGCAACCCTTAGTTTTGGTAGCCCTGGTATCTTTCAAGGAGCATATTCCTACACATTGCAGGCAAAAGAAGGCCAGATTGCAAATGTCACCTCTGTTTCAGCTGGCCTTGATTATCCTGGAGTTGGCCCAATCCATAGTTACTTGAAAGAAAAGGAGCGGGTTAACTACGTTAGAGCAACCGATGATGAGGCTTTAATGGCCTTTAAGGAATTAAGCCTCTTAGAGGGTATTATACCTGCTTTAGAGCCCTCCCATGCACTAGGGTATATATTAAAGAGAAAAACTGAATTTAGAAATAAAACAATACTAATAAACCTCTCTGGAAGAGGGGATAAGGATCTAGATATAATTAGGGATAGGTTAAAATGATAGGTGTATATATTGTCGGGGGCTACCCTAATATAGAAGATTTTAAAAGCCTTTTTAGATATTTGCAAAACTCTAAGGTTGATTTTATTGAGGTTGGCTTGCCCTTTAATGACCCTGTTGCAGATGGCCCAATTATAGCTGAGGCTATATATAAGACTATTGAAAAAGGCATAACTGTAGGAGATATATTAGAGGTTATAAGTAAAGAGAAAAAATCTAAAAAAACCTACATTATGACCTATTCTAATATTATCTTCAACCTTTGGATCAAGGTTGAAGATAATATTAGAATAGGTCATAATGTAGGTTTTTTTAGATTTTTTCTCTTTACTTATAACCTCTAATATATCTCCTACAGTTATGCCTTTTTCAATAGTCTTATATATAGC
>JAXHVM010000194.1 GCA_034189185.1 Deferribacterota bacterium | reverse complement strand
AACAATATTAAATTCATTTTCTAACCTTTTAAATCATAATTGTATGCCTGAAAAAAGCATAAAAGCTATCGCCATTAAGCCTGCTGTTATAAATATTATGCCTAATCCCTCTAGTGGCTTAGGAGGGGTTGAATATTTCATTTTTTCTCTAATACCAGCTAATAGAACAATTGCCAAGGCCCATCCAAAACCAGATCCGAAGCCATAAACTACACTTTCCAAAAATATATAATCCCTTTGAACCATAAATAGAGAGCCACCTAAAATAGCACAATTTACAGTAATTAGGGGCAAATATATCCCAAGCGCATTGTATAGGGCAGGCACAAACTTATCTAAAAACATCTCTAATACCTGAACAATGGCTGCTATTGTACAGATGTAGGTTACAAGCCCCAAGAAAGTTAGGTCAACCCCTTCTAAATTAAGCCAAGAAAGGGCCCCTTCTCTTAAGATGTAATTAAAGATTAGATTGTTAACTGGTATAGTAATAGTTTGCACTAGAATAACTGCAATGCCAAGCCCAATTGCAGCATCTAACTGTTTTGAAACAGCTATAAATGTACACATTCCTAGGAAAAACATTAAGGCTATGTTTTCAATAAATGCTGATTTAAGAAATAAACTTATATATGCTTCCATTTTTAGCTCTCCTGTATGCTTGGATTTCTAAAGCGAACATACCAAATAATAACACCAATAATAAAGAATGCGCTTGGGGAAAGTAAAAACATACCATTAGGCTCATACCATCCGCCATTATCAGCAAGTTTTAAAATCTCATATCCAAGGAGTGATCCTGATCCAAAAAATTCTCTTATAGCCCCTACTACAATCAAAATTAATGTATAGCCCAATGCATTGCCAATGCCATCAAAGAAGCTATCAATTGGTGGATTTGATTTAGCAAAGGCTTCCACTCTACCAAGCACAATACAGTTAGTAATAATAAGACCAACAAATACTGAGAGCTGTCTACTTATATCATAAAAATAAGCCTTAATAAATTGGTCAACTATTATTACTAGTGAAGCAATCACAGCCATTTCAATAATAATTCTAATTGAGAAGGGCAAGAATGACCTAATTAAACTTATTATTAAGTTTGAGAAAGCAACAACAAATATAACTGCTAAAGACATTACTATGCTATTTTCAAGCGTTGTTGTTACAGCTAAAGCAGAACAAATCCCTAAAACTTGAACTGTTATAGGGTTCTCTTTAAAAAGAGGTTTTCTTATATAATCAATATACTTTTTCATAGTTTCACCTCTTTATGTGATAATTTCCTAAATAAAGATTTAAAACCTTCTTCTGACAACCAAAATCTTACTAAATTGTTAACCCCTCTAGTTGTCATTGAGGCGCCAGATAGTCCGTCTACCTGATGAATTGATTCTTTAGAACTTTTATCAACTTCTCCGTGAATAACTTCAATGATAACATTCCAATTATTATCATATAATTTTTTACCGGCCCATTGTTTTTTCCACTCTAAATTGTCAACTTGTCCGCCTAGTCCAGGTGTTTCCCCATGCTCATAGAATGTAATGCCTGCTGCAGTCTTACCATCTGATTCTACAGCCAGAAAACCATACATTGTTGACCATAGACCCTTACCATAAATAGGTATAATTACCTTATCGATCTTATTTTCTTTTTGTATAAAATATATTGGTATTTTTTTGGGAATTCTACCAATTGATGCCAGATCTTCCTCTTTAGTTAATTTTATACTCGTTCTTGAATTGTTAACAATTTTATTAAAATCCCTAAAATATTTGTCAACATCTGAATCTTTAACAATTTTTTGACTTTCAAGATTATAGTAATAGGTTTTTATATTTTTAAACTGTTCTTCAATGGACTTATTAGGATTATAGATTCCTGCAGCAATAAGTACATTTTTGTTTCTAAAATTTCTCCTATTTTTATCTTGTATCCCTTTAAGTAAGGTAAAAGAAGAAGATACAACAAAAGAACATATTATTGCAACAATCAAGCCTATTCTAAAGGTGCGGGATACATTTTCAGATGCCATTGTAATTGTCCAATCTTTTTATTTGATATTTAATTATAGCCATATCAATTATAGGAGCTGTTATATTGCCAAATAATACTGCTAGCATAGCTCCCTCTGGAAAAGCTGGATTTAATACCCTTACTAATATTGTTAAAAAACCTATTAAGAATCCATATATATATTGTCCGCCTTGTGTATTTGCTGCTGATACAGGGTCAGTTGCCATATAAACAGTTGCAAAAGCAAACCCCCCTATAAGTAGATGCTCTAATGGCGTTATATTAAAAGTTGGGTTTGTGTTACTCCCAATTAGATATAGTATAGAAGAGGTCAATAGAAAGCCAAAAACAGCAGATATCATAATCCTCCATGAACCTATACCACTTAATATTAGAATAAAAGCACCTATTAGGCATGCAAGAGTTGAGGTTTCTCCTATTGAGCCTGGGGTTAGACCTATAAATGAGTTTAATTTATCTATGTGAACGGCTTCACCAAGCGGAAATAGCCCAAGTGGAGTACCCTGTGTAATACCATCAATTCCTACCCAAACTGTATCACCTGTCATATTTGATGGATATGAAAAAAACAGCATTGCCCTTGCAATTAAAGCTGGATTAACAATATTTTTACCTGTGCCTCCAAAAACCTCTTTTCCTAAAACTATACCAGCCGATAGTGCTGCAGCTGCCTGCCATAGTGGGATAGAGGGCGGTAATATTAATGGATATAATAAACTTGTTACAAAAAAACCTTCAGTAACCTCGTGTTTTCTCACAAGCGAAAAAATCAACTCCCATAAGCCACCTACAATAAGGGTCATTATATAGATAGGCAAGAAATAGGATAAACCAACTAGAAGGTTAGATAATATGCTATTACTATTGAAAGGAACCCCCAAAGATTTAAGGATGTCAAATCTTATATTTTCTGGGATTTTGTTTATATTATGTAGTGCTAAATTTGTTTGTAGTCCAGTGTTGTAAAGGCCCATTATAACACAGGGGATAAGGGCTATTATTACAACAGTCATAATCCTTTTTATCTCAATGCCATCTCTTATGTGGGTGAAGCCCTTAGTTGTTTCTCCTGGCGTGTATAAAAAGGTA
>JAXHVM010000193.1 GCA_034189185.1 Deferribacterota bacterium | reverse complement strand
GTGGCTCAACTACACATTATTTTGGAAATGATCATTGGAGAAAACATACCCTCCCTATGAAATCCCTTAATGATGCAAGAAAGATAAGAAATCTAATCCTTACAGCATTTGAAGAAGCTGAAAAGATAGAGGATCCTGTAAAAAAAGAAAAACTACTAACCTTTACTATTATAGGAGGTGGCCCTACTGGGGTTGAGTTAGCTGGAAGTTTAGCAGAAATGTGTAAACATACAATGACAAAAGATTTTAAAAATATAAAAACAAAAGATGCTAAAGTAATATTAATTGAAAAATCTAAAAGAATATTAGCGACATATGACAGTAAGCTCTCAAAAAAGGCTCAACAATTTCTAGAGAAATTAGGTGTGCAAGTACTAGTAGATGAATCTGTTGAAGATATAAAAGAAGGGTTGGTTATAACATCTAAAACTTCGATTTCCAGCTCTACAATAATCTGGTCAGCTGGGATAAAACCCTCTGACATTGGTATTAAATCAAATCTAGCAACAAATAAATCTGGCAAAATATTGGTTAATGACAATTTATTAGTTAAAGGCACTACGAATATCTTTGCTGGCGGTGATATTGCATATATTGAGAATAATGATATGCCCTTGCCTGCTATTGCACCAGTTGCTATGCAAGAGGGAATTTACATAGGAAAATATATAAAGGCCCTTGTTGAAGGGAAAAAATTGTCGAAATTTAAATATAAAAACAAAGGCTTAATGGCTACAATAGGCAGAAATAAAGCAGTTGCCCAGGTTAAAAAATTTAAATTTGCTGGCTTTGGTGCATGGCTTACATGGATTTTTGTTCACATTTATTACCTAACAGGTTTTAAGAACAAACTTGTTGTATTATTTGGTTGGGCCTGGTCATATATTACATATAAAAAAGGCACTAGGATTATTTTAAAATAAACTAATTTTCATTTAACTTATTACTAATCCAATCAAGTATATTATTATATACCCTTTCGTATCTAACCTCATGGAGTAAATCGTGATATAAATCTGGAAATTCTACTAATTCTTTATCTGGATTCTCAAGCCTATTGTAAAACTTTTTTATTTCTAAGGTTGGAATAATTCTATCATCTCTGCCAAAAAGTATTAATATAGGAAAATCTAATTTTTTTACCCTTCTTCTAACCTCTACTATATTTTTAGAGAGCTCAATAGCCATTCTAAATTTAATAGATCCTCGATTGACTAACGAATCTTGTCTAATAGCCTCAATCTCCTTCTCATTATGTGTTAAATAGTTATCATATACTTTTGTCCCCAAAAGGGGTAAGCGGGCTATACCCTCAAGGGTTTTTAAAATTGGCGAACTTAACAGAGATACAAAATCAATAAAAATACTTGGTATTTTAATGTTAAACAAGTAAGTTCCAAAAGCAGGGCTTATTAAGATAACCCCTTTTGGTTTAAATTGAGATTTAAGTAAATATTTCAAAACTATAAGTGTACCCATTGAATAACCAATAAAAAATATGTTTTTCTTACCCTCTAAAAAATTCTTTATAAATATCTCTAGATCTCTCGAAAAATAATCAAAATACTCGATATCCCATCTAATACCCTCTGATTTGCCATGACCTCTTAAATCATATGTATAAAAGGAAATATTATTATCACTTAAAAATGCAGCAAAATGCCCATATCTAGCAGAGTGATCACCAAAACCATGCAAAAAGACAACATCAGCCTCTGATTCATTTACAATCCAGTTTCTATAAAATAATTTAGTCTTTTTACAACCCTCAAAATAACCGTCTCTATATTTTGCATTCATACCTATAAGTCACCCATTTATCATTGTCTATAAATGGTAATTATAATATTATAATATAGCAAAATATCAATGGTATAAAAAATTTTAAATAATTAATTTAAAGTTATTCTAAATATTTAAGGAGGTCTGATATATGCCTAACGATGAAGAAAAACAACTATTAGATAATATTATAGGGGGCTATACACCTAAACCAGCTGAGTTATCGAGGTTTATAGACCATACCATTTTAAAACCAAATATAAACGAAAAAGATGTTATTAAAGCATGCGATGAATCAATAAGATATAATTTTAAATCATTATGTGTACCACCCTGCTATGTGGAATTAGCAAAAAAAAGACTAGGTAATAGTAACACGAAAGTAATATCAGTGGTGAGCTTTCCCTTTGGGTATAGTTTGCCAGAAACAAAGAAAAAAGAGGCGAGAGCACTATATGACCTAGGGATAGATGAGCTAGATATTGTTACAAATATATCAATGATAAAAAGTAAAAAATTTAACTATATTGAAAAGGAAATAAAATTATTAAAAGAAGCTATTAAGATTCCACTAAAAATAATAGTTGAAACCTGTTATTTGGATAGATCAGAAAAGGAGGCTATATGTCATATATTATTAAAATACAATATAGGCTATATTAAAACCTCCACAGGTTTTGGTCCAAAAGGAGCTGAAATAGAAGATATTAAGCTTTTTAAAAGTATATTAGATGATAAGATTAAGATTAAGGCTAGCGGTGGCATTAGGGATTTTGAATTATGTGTAAAAATGATTAGAGCTGGAGCATCGCGTATTGGCAGTAGCTCAAGCGTGAATATTGTAGGTAAAATGGATGTTGCATGAGAGCTGTAGATCTAATAACAAAAAAAAGAGATAAAGGAAAACTAAGCAAAGAAGAGATTGAATTCTTAATTAAGGGTTACACCTTAGATAATATCCCAGACTATCAAATGTCAGCATTTTTAATGGCCTCATATCTCAACGGTTTATCTTTTGATGAATGTGCAAATTTAACAAAAGCTATGAGATACTCAGGTATTGTACCAAACTTTGGAGATTTAATTACAGTTGATAAACATAGCACAGGTGGTGTAGGAGATAAATTATCCTTTATAATAGCACCAATATTTGCTGCAGGTAGTGGCTTTACACCTATGACAAGTGGCAGAGCCTTGGGGCATACTGGAGGAACACTTGATAAACTTGAGTCGGTCCCTGGAATAAACGTTAACCTTCCTATAGATAAGGCTGTAGAATTACTTAAGAAATATGGTCTTTTCTATATTGGTCAAACAAAAGAGTTAGCACCAGCAGATAGAAAAATATACGCTCTTCGAGATGCTACTGCTACAGTTGATTCAATCAGTCTTATCACAGCAAGCATATTAAGCAAAAAATTTGCTAATGCTATAGTATTTGACGTTAAATGTGGCAATGGCGCTTTTATGAAAG
>JAXHVM010000192.1 GCA_034189185.1 Deferribacterota bacterium | reverse complement strand
ATAAAAAGATTAGATAAAAATTAAAAAATACCATATTCTATAATTAGAATAAATTAATATTTAGAGGTATTTATGAAGGCTTTAATTATTAACTGTATTAGAGATCTTGTAAGAGATAAATTTGGTGCAAATATGTATAAGGATATTGCAGAAAAAGTTGGTTTAGAAGACAAAAATTATTTAAATAATGTAGATATTGATGATGAAACCTTTAAAAAGTTAATAGATGAATTATCAAAGTCTTCTAAATTAAGTGTTAAACAAATATTTGATGCCTTTGGGGATTACTGGGTTAATGTGTTCTCGCAAAAATATTTTAAAAGTTACTATAGAACCTATAAAAATGCTAAAGATTTTTTAATGGCAATGGATAAAATTCACCTAAATGTTGTTAACACCTATGGAGGATCAACACCACCACGTTTTTCTTTTAAGGAAAATGGAAATAAATTAATTATACATTATAACTCAAAAAGGAACTTAATAGATCTTTTAATATCACTCATTAAGGGAGTTGCAAAATACTATAATCAAATGATTAATGTTAATAAGATAGACAATAAAACAATTGAGGTTGAGTTTAAATAATTTATTAAAAATCTATAGTAAAATTAAAATGCTTTGTGCTAATTGGATATCCCTCTTTATCATAACAACGCTCATATACATCTACATTATTGCTATAATCAATTAGAATAACCGTAGATGACCTTGTACCATATTCACCCATTTGAACAAATATGGACGATAATTCTCTTTCATAGACCTTTGGATAACCTGTATCTGGGAGCATATCATCTTCAGCTTTTTTATTATCTGTAAGTAGCCAAAAAAGATCTCTGTATGAAAAATCATCCCTAGATATTATATCTTTAAAAAGCTCCTTACCCCTAACAACTTTTTGCCAAGGAGTATCAAGAAAAGCATTACTTAGCCCGTATATACCACTCTCTAATAATTTTATATTATCTGTTTTATTACTATAATAATAAAGCTCATTAATATCGCCAAAAATAAGATTATAAAAATTGTATTTATCTTTTGTTCTTTTTAAGTATTTGAAAAAATTTGTTATATTCTTATTATGAGTGAGAAAATATTTTACAATCCTACCTCTCGATAACTTCTCTACAGGCTTGTCTATTAATTTTCTAAAATTCGTAAGGGCTGCAATTTTCCCTTTTCTAGAGATTCCAAGCCAAGTACCACTACCCAAAAGATCGCGACCTGCAAGTATATCTGGATTTTCAGGCCAAAAATGCATATTTTCAGTTGGCCTATTAAAAAATTCATCCCTATTTGCGCAAAACATAAGTTTATATTTATTATGATTATTGTAACTAAATATTAAAAAACACATTAATTAAAATATTTTTATATCCCGCTTTCTTTAAGATAAGCACCAAGTATCATTGTCTCAGAATTATAAATAAATAATTCACTAATTAAAGTCTCTTTACTGATATTTCCGCCAAATTGTTTTGGAGAGCTTAAGACTAATTTTTTATTATAATTTTTAATAATTAAATTTTTTGCGTTTCCCATTACCATATTTAATATTTCATTACTTAAATCTACTAATAACATATCATCTATATTATTATTGCCAAATAGGTTTAGATATAACCTCGTTAGTGCTTTCTTTGAAAAACTAATTAATGAAAAACCGTAAAGATCACCCTTTAAAATCATTATTGATGTCAGATCTTTTAACTTTTTGTTATCACCAATTACAGATATTCCCTTTCTATGCACCTTTATATTGAAGATTGATTCAAATATATTAGTAATTGCAATATTAAATATATTAATATATTTTATTGATCCAATTTCCATAATTAGCGCAATTATCTATTTTTATCTAAATGGTAACTATATGCTGCCTTTATAAAATCACTAAATAAAGGATGTGCATCAAAGGGTTTAGACTTAAATTCTGGATGGAATTGACATCCCAAAAACCAACGATGGGTTCTTATTTCAATAATCTCAACCAAATCATTTTCTGGATTTATTCCTGTTACAACCATACCACTTTGCTCAAATTGATCCCTATATTTATTGTTAAACTCCAATCTATGCCTATGCCTTTCATAGATAATCTTTTTCTTATAAGCTCTATATGCACAGCTATCCTCTGCTAATTGACATTTATAAGCACCAAGCCTCATTGATCCGCCCATCTTTTCAATATTCTTTTGATCTAGCATATAATCTATTACAGGGTCTTTAGTATTATTATCAAATTCCACAGAATTAGCATCACTTAATTTCAATACATTTCTAGCATATTCAACAACTGCACACTGTAATCCAAGGCATATTCCAAAAAAAGGAATATCCTTGATCCTAGCAAAATTTATCGCCTTAATTTTACCATTTATACCCCTATCGCCAAAACCACCTGGCACCAAAATACCATCAGTATCCTCAAAATAACTGCTATCAAACTTTACCTCTAGATCCTCGGCATTTACCCAGTGAATATTTACCTTTAAATTATTATTAATTCCACCATGTAACAGGGCTTCATTTAAACTTAGGTAAGCATCTTTTAATTCAATATATTTACCGACTATTGATATATGAACCTCATCAGAGGGATGCTTAATACGATCAACAATATACTCCCACTTGCTAAGATCACTATTTTTATCAATTAAATTTAGTTTTTCTTTAATTAAATTATCAATACCTTCCTTATGCAAATTAATAGGCACCTGATATATTGTAGAAACATCTACTGCGTTGATTACACAGTTGACTGACACATTACAAAAAAGAGCTAGTTTATTTCTAATATCACTATCTAAAGGATATTCAGATCTACATACTAAAATATCAGGTTGTATACCTATTGCCCTCAATTCTCTAACTGAATGTTGAGTAGGTTTTGTCTTTAACTCTCCAGAACTCTTCATAAAAGGCACTAATGTGACATGAATATACAATATTCTATCACCACCGATATCAATCTTTAATTGTCGTATAGCTTCTAGAAAAGGCAGACTTTCAATATCACCAACTGTCCCACCAATTTCAGCCATTATAATATCAAAGTCTTCTTGTTTTTTTAAAATTCCTTTCTTTATTTCATCTGTTATATGGGGAATAACCTGGACTGTATCACCTAAATATGCACCCTTTCTCTCTTTATTAATCACACTATAATAAATCTGGCCAGCAGTAATACTGCAATCTTTTGATGTTGATGAGGTTAAAAATCTCTCATAATGACCAAGATCTAAATCTGTCTCAG
>JAXHVM010000191.1 GCA_034189185.1 Deferribacterota bacterium | reverse complement strand
CATATTCAAGAAACCCTCTATTAGGAGCTTCTTTACCTAATCCCTGCTTTGACCAGATCAGCGCTTTAACAGTGGGCATTTCAGAGAGCACATCCTTTACAAGATCGTATAGGGCATCTTCTATTATAAAGATTTTACTTTCGCTATGATTTATACAATATTGTATATCTTGGCCACGAAGCAGATAGTTTATGGGCACATATATTGCTCCTAGCTTGCAACATCCAAGCCACGTCAATACATGATCAATAGTATTATGTGCAAGTATTGCCACTCGGTCGTATTTTTTTACACCTAAATCGGCAAGGGCATTAGCTGTTCTATTACAAGTTTTTTCTAGCTCACTATAGGTCATTTGTTTGTCTCTAAATATAAGAGCTGTCTTATTGGGGTAATGATGGGCAGTTCTGCGAATCATATCTGCAATTACCCATCGGTTAACTCGGTTATAACGGTTAAGCAAAAATTCAATATTTTCCTCATTTATTTCCTGAAAATATTTTTTTTCATCCATTAGATTCCCCGCTTAAATTATTTTTTAATTATTATAATACACTATTTTAAATATGCAATAAAAAATGAAATAATGTATAATGTTTTAATTATAACGGCTATGATTATAATATTGTTATTAAAAATTATTTAATATAGGGATTGTAGATAAGAATATTGACAAATGTAAATTAGGTTCTTATAATTATAAATACAAGTATTTATTTTATTATAAGTTAAATCTTAGATTTTTATTTGAAAGGAAGATATTAGGTACAAGCTTTTTAGGTATAAGCCTTATGATAAGCCTTATATATTGTTTTGAATATTCTATTATGCAAAGAAATTCTAGATTTTCCTGCGGAACCTTTCTCTATCTTTTTAATGTAATAGAATAAGGGGGATTATGTAATAAGTGATAAACTATTAGTAGAGTTTTTTACGCTTAAGGTATGTTATTTATTATTATTTATATAAAAAAATGTTATAATTGATTAGAATATAAAATAGGAGATTAAGTTGTGAATGTTAATTCATATAGTTTAAGAGATATAGAAAGAAATTGGGACCTAGTTGTAATAGGCGGAGGAATTACTGGGGCAGGAATATTTCTGGAAGCCTCAAAAAGGGGTTTAAAGACTATATTGTTAGAACAGAAAGATTTTGCATGGGGGACATCCAGTAGATCATCTAAGCTTATTCATGGTGGTTTAAGATATCTTAAGCAGGGAAGGTTTGATTTAACCTATGCTTCTGTAAAAGAGAGAGAATTTTTAGTTAAAGATGCAACAGGACTAATTGAGTATCTACCATTTATAATGCCCGTTTACAGCATAAAAGATAAGCTAATGTTGAAAGTTGGTCTTGGAGCGTATAGCTTTATGGCGGGTAAAAAACAACATAGATATTACAATAATAAAGAATTGATAAAAAAGATACCCACTATTAATACTAAGGGGTTGGTGGGTGGTTTCCAGTTCTTAGATGCAAGGGTTGATGATGCTAGATTAACACTTAGAGCTATATTTGAGGCGATCCAATATGGGGGTTTGGCGTTAAATTATACTAAAGTCAAAGAGATAATAAGGAATAATAAAGGTGTGGTAACAGGAGTAACTGCAGTTGATACAGAAAATGGAGACTCTGTATTAATAAATACAAAAGCAGTTATAAATGCGGCGGGTGTTTGGAGTGAAACATTACATAAATCACCTTTTAAAAAAGTGCACATAAGACCATTAAGAGGCAGCCATATTGTTTTTCCATACAATCTTTTTCCTATAGAGCATGCAATAAGTTTTGTTCACCCCGATGATAGACGTCCTGTCTTTCTTATACCCTGGGAAGGTGTAACAATTTATGGAACAACTGATGTTGATCATAGCGCCACAGATTTGATGGAAGAGCCTCATATGTCACTGGAAGAATTCAATTATCTGATAAAAGGATTAAAGGAATATTTTCCTAACATAAATATAGGTTTTAACGACTGCATTTCAACATTTTCAGGGGTAAGACCAGTTCTTAGTAAAGGGGGTAAAAAAGATCCTTCAAAGGAATCAAGGGATGATATTATATTTGAAGATAGGGGTTTGGTGACTATTACAGGTGGCAAGCTTACTATTTTCCGCAAACTAGCATGCGATGCATTAAAAGCAGCAAAAGGATATCTACCAGGGTTGAAAGATGTCTCAAAGAAAGGGCATATTTTTAAAAATATTGACAATATAATAAAGGAATATCCAAATATTAATAGTGAAAAATTAAAAATAATATTTGGTAGATATTCTGATGGGGCAAAAAAGATAATAGAAGAGAGTAACAAAGATCAATTGGAATATATTCCAGGGACAAAAACCTTGTGGGGAGAATTGCCTTATATTGCAAAGAACGAACAGGTAAGGCATCTGGAAGATATTCTCTTAAGAAGGGTAAGGATAGGCAATCAGCTTCCTGAAGGTGGCAAAAGGTATTTAGATAAGATTTACTCCCTTTGTTCAACTTCTCTTAATTGGGATAAAACCAAATGGGAAGAGGAGAAAAGATCATATATAAATCTCTGGAATAGATGTTATTCACTTCCAAGAGATGAAAAACAATCAGAGGAGGATTAAATGAAAGAGGTATTACTTTCTATTGATTGTGGCACACAAAGCCTCAGGGCTATACTCTTTTCAACAACAGGTGAGCTTATCCATAGTGAAAAAGTGGCTTATGAACCTTATTTTTCACCAAAACCTGGTTGGGCAGAACAGGACCCTGAAATTTTATGGAATAGCTTATGTAAAGCTTGCCAGAGTTTAAAAGAAAATCAGCCCGACCTATTTAATCATATATTAGGTGTTGGTGTGACAACACAAAGAGACACAATGATTAACGTTGATAAAGAAGGTATTCCATTACGTAATGCTATAACTTGGCTTGATCAGAGGAAAGCGAAAAAGACATATACACCCAATCCAATTATGGGGATTATTTTTAGAGCTGTAGGTATGTATGATGCCCTTGTTAAAACGCAAACCGATGGGAAGTGTAATTGGATAAAACAAAATGAACCAGATATATGGTCTAAGACCTATAAATACTTGCAGGTTTCAGGCTTTTTAAATTTTAGGTTAACAGGATTATTTTTAGATTCAATTGGTTCGCAAATAGGCCACATTCCCTTTGACTATAAGAAAATGAAATGGAGTAAAAAAGGTTCGTTGAACTACTTACTATTCCCTGTTGAAATAGAAAAGTTGCCCGATCTTGTTGCCCCAGGTGAAATAATTGGAAAGATTATCCCTAGCGCAGCAAAGCTA
>JAXHVM010000190.1 GCA_034189185.1 Deferribacterota bacterium | reverse complement strand
AAAACGATTCCCCTAATTGTTTGTGCGCTTAAATCTGAGAAATTAAATAGTATAAACAAAGTAACAATTATAAATAAACAAGTTTTTAAATAAAATTTTCCAGCAACATTTTTTTTCATAACACACCTCCTAAGTTTTTATAAGATATATAATTAAAATATCAAATGCTAATGATTGTTTTGCAAAATCATTGTAAATAGAATTTTAAAATATTGTAATATTTAATTTGCATATGCATTAGGTATGGGATAATATAGGTTTATAGAGAATAAGAGATAGAAAATGCAAAATCTAAAAATAAAGAGGAGGTAATTTATATGAAAGCATTAAGATTTTTTTTTATGCTATGGACAGCTTTTTTACTAGCATGTGGAGGTGGTTTTACAATGTTAAAAACAAGTGTATTGCACCCAGAAATTTTAGAAGCACTAGCTAAAGCTGGTCATGGAGCTAAAATCGTTGTAGCTGATAGTAATTACCCCTTTGATGTTATGTCGAACCCTAAAAGTAAAAAGGTTTATTTGAATCTTGCTCCTGGTAAACTTAACGTAAGTGATGTGCTAGAAGCACTTTCAAGTGTAATTGAGATTGAATCTGCACAAGCAATTTATCCAGACGGTGGTCCTGAACCTCCAATTTTCAAAGAGTATAGGAGAATTCTGCCAAAGGATATAAAAATAGAAAAGTTAGGAAGATTTGATTTTTATAAAGCTGCAAAAGCTGATGACGTATGTCTCATTATTGCCACAGGTGAACAAAGGACGTGGTCTTGTATTATTTTGACTATTGGGGTTGTGCAATAGCATAATAACTTTTAGTTTGCTTTATTTTTAAACAGACATCATTTATGTAATATTTTAAGGCTGTTTTTTAATGTTTTATTTTGTTTAATTAATTTTGTTAGTTATTGTTGCTGTTAGTAAATACTATATTTTATTTTAATTTTAAAATTTTGAAAATTAATCTAATTTTAATCCTGAACCAGTTAAAACTATTAGTGAATCAGCTGATTTTTTTTGTAAAAACGCACCATATCCTAAGGCAGCAGTTGGCTCAATAATATATCCATATTCAAACAATTTTTTATGTGCAATATCAATAGATTCTTCAGGAACGCTGATGATTTCACCCTTTGACTCTTTTACTGCCCTAATTATTTCTTCTAATCTAGGCGGATCTTCTATTAGTGTTCCTTCAGCAATTGAATAATCCGACGAAAAACCCTTTAAAATGCCTTTTTTTGAAAAATATGTCAAGGGTGAACAATTTTGAGGCTGGACTGCATAGAGTTTTGGCACGTCTTTAATTAGTCCAAGTTGTAATAGATCTAGAAATCCATAATATAAACCAAGAAAAAGGGTACCATTACCAGTGGGGACAAATATATGTTTTGGGATATTTCCGCTTAACTGTTCATATATTTCGTAGGCAATGCTTTTAACTCCCTCTATAAATATCCAGTTATAAGCGTGTGAAGCATAAAAACAGCTTTTAGATTGTTTTATCGCTTCTTCTGCAACTTTTTTTCTGCCCCCTTGTATTTTATTAATGTTTGCACCCAACAGATTAAGTAATTTTAATCTATTATTTTTTATATAATCTGGCACAAATATATTTGCCTTAACCAATGCCTTTGCAGCATACATTGCATAGGATATCCCAGCATTACCTGATGAGTCCTCTATGAATTTATTAATATTTTTTGATTTCAATAGTGATATTAGAATGCTACTGCCCCTATCTTTAAAAGAACCAGAAGGGTTCATATATTCAAGTTTAAAATATAATGTTTTGTCTCCTTTATTTTCAGTGATAAGAGGCGTAAAACCTTCTCCTAATGAAATAATATTAGAAAGTAGTTGTGTGGGTAAGTAATGTGAGTATCTCCACATTGAATATTTCTTATTATCTACTACTAGTTTATGTGTATTTTTGTTAAGTTTATATTGTAATTTTAGTGGCTTACCGCACTCACATCTTAATATTTCGAGACTTAATGGATATTCTCTGCCGCAAATATTACATATTAATTTAAGATCCTTCATATGCTAATTTTACAACCTTTTTTGCTAGAATAAGATTTGAGTCTATAATGCTTTCTTTATAATCTATGAAGGGGAGTAAAATTGGCAATTCTGTGCAGGCGACTATTAATATTGTATTTTTATGATCACTTAGCTTATCTATTAATTTTATAAAAGATTTGGCTGCATTTTTAGTATCCCCTTTTTTTACTGTTAAAATAATTTCCATAATTTGTTTTTGTTCTTCATAATTAGGATATACTAATGGAAAATTATTAAAATATTCATTATATATGTGAGATTTTACAAGTCCATCAGTGCCAAGAACTAAAATTTTAGCGATATTTTTATAATTTTTACAAATATATTCTTTTACTGATTCTATCATGTCGATAAATTCTATACTTTTGTTTAAATCCTTTAAAAGTTTTTTTACAAAATAGTGGGCAGTATTACAAGGCATACACAAGAGATGGCACTTGCCATTAATTAATCTATTTGCTGATTCTAATATATAAGGGTATGGATTTTGGCCATTACCTAAGATATATTTAGTTCTATCGGGTACTTGTGGATAGTTGTCTATTATTAAATGTAGGTGATCTTGATCTTTTTCTACTTTTGACTCATCGAGTATTTTTTTAAAAAAATCAAGGGTAGCATAAGGCCCCATTCCACCAATTATCCCAACTGTTTTCATTGGCTTACCATAAACTTCTATCTATTTCATTCTCAATAGATCCTACAAAAACTGTTCCAACGAGATCGCCTGTAACATTTATGCAAGTTCTACCCATATCCATTAAGGCATCTGCTCCCAATATAATTGTATATAAGGATGCAACTTTTGGGTCATTTAGGGAGAGGCCTAAACTGTTTAAGACCATAACAAGCATTATTAGGCCGGCTCCTGGAATACCAGCTGTTCCAATTGAAGCTAATGTTGAGACAATAATTAATACAAATATTTTAGAGTTTAATAGATCAATATTTAGCGCTGTTGAAATAAATACAGCGCATACACTTAGATAAATTACTGTGCCATCCATATTCATTGTTGCTCCAATTGGAAGACTGAAGGAATAGATGCTCTTTGAGACACCTAATTTTCTTTCAGCTACATCCATAGATATGGGTAATGTCCCGCTGCTACTTCTGGTAACAAAGGCAGTTATTATAGCTTCTTTTGCCTTAGAGAAAAATTTAAGGGGAGAACATTTAGCATAGTATAATAAAGGAGCGTAAATTAGAATAACTAAAAGAATTAGAGCTAAA
>JAXHVM010000189.1 GCA_034189185.1 Deferribacterota bacterium | reverse complement strand
ATTTGTTATCCCATAAATTTTTAGCCTATCAATAGCATCTGAAGCATTTGATATTAACTCTCTTAAAAATATATCCTTCTTTGTATAAAGTGAATTAATAAGCAAATTAAGCAACTGTTTAGTCTCAGCTTTATATGTAAACTCCTCAGCCATAAATACTCCTTACAACTTGAAATTTAACTTATTTTAAAAATGATTAAAAAATAAATTTTATTATCTTTTATATATCTGTATTTTATACCACTTTATATCCATATCGCACAGAGAGGTTTTTTGCGTTTTCACACACCACTCGAACAACTTTATTTTTTATAAAATCTTCATTGACCCTAACCTTTGGAATGCTACAACTAATTGCCCCTACAACTTCTCCAAGAAAATTATAAACAGGTGCTGCCACACTATAAACCTCATGCTCCATTTCCTCTATATCCATGGCATAGCCTTGCTTTCTTACCTCTTCAATCTCCTTTAATAGATCATCAACATTCCCTATTGTATGTTCAGTAAGCTTTTCTAATGTCTCTGGATAAATGCTTTTAATACGATTATTGGATAATGATGATAGATGAACTTTACCGCTAGCTGACGCATACGCTGGTTTTATTGTCCCAATACGTGATTTGACCCTAACAGATTTTCTTGTTTCAACAACATTTAGATATATAATATTGTTTTCCCTCATAACACTAATATAAGAGGTCTCATCAAGTTCATCTCTCACCTTATTTAAATATTCTCTTGAAACATCAATTAGCTGCATATTTGATAGATATGTTTGGGCTATCTGGAATGTTTTTACCCCCAGCCTATAATTTCCTGTATATTTATTGTGCTCCACAAAACCAAAAACAGCTAAGGTATTTAAGATATTTGAAGCATTACTTTTTGTGAGACCTAACTTTGCAGCACATTCACTAACAGATAATTCCCCACCTTCCTCGGCAAGTAACTCCAAAACATCTATTGCATTATTTACAGATTGAACTGCATAATCGGTTTTTTCTCTTCTAACATTTTTCACATCTCACCCCTTTGTTATCAATTGTTATATTTTCATTATAACATAGTTATTAAATTAGGCAATTAAATTTAGCTATATTTTATAAATTGTCAATAATAAAATCACTAAAATTTAATAAACGAAATATTTCATTTACAACATTATTGTTTATATAAAATAAATAAAAATTTCTTTCAACATTTTTTGAAGAGTCTGATATATATATTACATCAGTTAAATATCCATTATAATTATTATTTAAATTATTATTCTTATTTTTTAGAAAACATATTACATCATAGCCAATAAAGCTCCAGATTGCAGGTTTATATCCCATAAAGTTTTCAAACTCCTTTATAAAGATTTTACTCTCATCTTTTGTCAAGTTTGCTTGGGCGACTACATAAGAATTGTTAAAATAATCGTTATATATATTTTTTAAATATAATCCTGTAAAATAGCTGATAATAGAAAATACATCAGTCTCATAATTAAAAAAGAATCTTATTAGTGGCATATAATTTACTATTTCATCTTCGTTGCCAATATTTATGAATGTAACATTATCATCATACTTATTTTCTAAGGCTTTTAAATCATATTTATATCCTTCATCTGTATATAACAACAATTTAGCATTATAATTATTATTATTATATAATTTTGCTAAATATTTACCAACCTGTTTAAATTCATCTGAAACAATTATCAAAATCATTTTTTTTCTATCTAAAGGAACGTTATCATAAAAATTATTAACTTCATCTAGGTAATCCCAACCAAAATTTATCTGCTTTCCATAATAATTCAAAAGTATTTCATTATCTTCTTTATATAAATATATATTATGACCAGCACCATCACCGCCATCCATAATTATGTGATAATTCAGATTAAACTTGTTTATTGCATAGATCATAGCATCCACCATTTTTTGGTTAATACTTTTCTTGTCAACAAATATAGACTCGCTTATTTGATAATTTAGCTGCAGATTGCTTTCAATTGATTTGTTATCATAATTAAGTTTAATAATTTTTTCATGGGGCTTTTTAGATACACTTTTTTCAGATAACCTATCTAAACAACTATAATTAATGCTGCCAATGGGCTCAGAGATAGATATACAAAATGCTTTCAATGCCTTTTCAAAAAAGTCTTGCCCTTTATATTCATTGATTTTTATTAATTTTTCATTTGCTTTTTTTTGATAATCTAGCTGTAAATAAACATAATATAACCACATATAACCAATTAATTTTGTAAAACCTACACTCCCTATTTTGCTAAGGTTGTTCTCTAATATTGTTTTAGCCTTTTCAAGCTCTCCTTTCTTTACGTAATAGCCACCTAACATTATTGCAGCCTCAATGTTAGTAGGATAATTAAACTCTCTAATATAGCTATTTAAAATATACCAGTCCTCTTTACTTGGATTTTTAACTGCAAAAAAGTATGGTGAAAAGTTTTGGCCTAAACTATATTCTCTAGTATCTTTATGCTTTACACATCCATATAAAATAAATAAATTAATTATTAATATTGATAATAATATAAGTTCTTTTAAATGTCTCATCTACTCTAACTGTTTCTATATCATATTTTTTGTTTTTTTTTAAACAATTTCTTGCTGCTTTTATTTCATTTTGATAATTTTCACCTTTATAGAGTATCAATTTTGTGTTTTTTTTATACATTTGTTTAGTGATATTTAATATATAGCTAATCTTCCCAACAGCTCTTGAAGTTATAATATCGGCTTTTAAATGATCAATCTTTTCAGCCCTTTCATTAATTATCTTTACATTATTAATTCCACACCTTTTAATTGCATTCTCAAGAAATTTGCATTTTTTTATTTTACTCTCAATTAATATAACCTCACTATTTGGATAAAAAATTGCTATGGGAATACCTGGAAAACCACCCCCACTACCAATGTCAATGAGTTTGTTAAATTTAAGATCTAATTTTTTAAATATATATATAGAATCTAAATAATGTTTTACATAGAAACTTTCTCTATCTTTAATAGCTGTTAAGTTGAGGCTTTCCTCGTTATGAATACTGTAGAAATGTTCTAATAAATCTAGCTGTGTATACGTTGGTTTAGCTAATTTTATTAGCTCTCTCATAATTCCCTTTCTTTATGTACACATGCAAAATCGATATTGCTGAAGGAGTAACCCCTGGTATCTGAATAGCCTGCGCTAATGTCCCGGGCTTAACTTTTTTAAATTTTTCTACAAACTCTCTCCTAAGCCCTGGAATATTGTTATAATCAAATTCTCTTGGAATTTTTATACTATCTAATTTTTTATACTTTTTAATATCATTATCTATTTTTCTTATATATCCCTCAT
>JAXHVM010000188.1 GCA_034189185.1 Deferribacterota bacterium | reverse complement strand
GTTCCCACTAAATTCACCTTGCAAGAAGGGCTTTGCCTCAGATTTGTAAGTCTCTGACTGCCAAGCGCTGGGTTCGCTAATACCATATTCTACAATATTATATTTTAAAGCATCTTCTATATTATTAAGGGTGAAAAAAAGATCCTCGCCAGAACCGCTATTAGTAATAGTCATATCGCCAAAATCTAATTTGCTTCCATTTGTTAATTTAACACTAAAATTTGTATCTGACGTATCCTTTAAAACTATCGAGATGCCATCATCTAAATATATATATTCACCATTATAATTGCTTAGATCTAGATCTTTTATGATATACCTATTATTACTATCTGTAACATTTAAATGCTTATCTTCAATGTTTATATTTAGTGTTTTGTCACTAGTGCCCGTATATGAGCCAAATAACATAATATTTGGATTAAAATTCTGGTTAATACCTTCATTACCCTCCGACAAATCTATGCTAAAAGCACTTTTACCACCTCTCTTATCTTGAACAACTAAAGAACCCCCTTCTAGTTTTGCATTTACAGTATCATCATATAGCTCTTCAATAAATTTCTCAAAATTGCCCAAGGTATCATTATAATTAAGAGGATAATTATTTTGCCTATAAAATTTAGATTCATAATCACTATCGCCATCTGCATCAACATAACCAACACTAAGGTGCGTTTGCCTATCGTAATTTATATTCCTTAAAGTAATTGTAACCTCATAATTATCTCTACGCAAATGATTAACATTAACATTATATCTAAACTTTAAAGATGGATCTATTTTATCCATGGCATCTTTAATTGAGTCACTGACCTCTTTTTCATCAATCTTGCCATCACTATTAAGATCTGGATTTATATTAAACTCATTACCATTAATATTCAAAATAGTTGTTTCATCTGGCTCAAAGGCAATATTATGGGTAATTGACAAGGGCTCATCAATAACTAGGGAAGTATCGTTTTTATCACCTATTTCATAGGATATATCCTTGCCATATGAGTCAATTAAGGTATTATTAAAACCAAGTAGAGCTCTTTTACTTCCTTTAATCCCAAGATAAACGGCATTTCCAGCACTTTTTGTAGTAAATAGTAATCTTTCTCCATCGCTTCTTACCTCTATCTCCTCAGAGAGTCCTTTTTCATCAAGTTTTTCGTTCAAATCGAAAACTAATTCATCAATATTACTATAAGCTTTTTGATCTGCGGTAATCTTATATGTATAATCGCCGTAAAGTATAGTTAATGTCCTATCTTCTACAGATGCATTTGATAAATCATATTCTACATTGTTAGGAGCATAAACCCTAGCTGATCCTACTATCAAACCATTATGATCTGTGCCCTTAACATATATAGAATCCCCTAATGTAACATTTGCGTTATCTAAATTTAGAAATTTTGCTTTTTCATCAGCAGGGATACCATTAACTGTGATTACATTACTGCTTTTTGCTGTTTTTTCCTGGGGCAATAGTATATCACTGCCAGGAGTATTAAGAGTAATCTCCTGATTATACCCGATATTTGAGCTAACCTTTCTATCATCACCATTATATTGAATTTTATAACCTGGAGTATAATGAAACCTAATTTCCCCACTTTCAAATTCTTCAGGTAATTCCACTTTAACACCAACACCAGTATCAACAACATTACCTGGCTTATTTTCTACGACTAGCTCCTTTGCAAGATAGTTTGTTCCATTACCTGAATCATCCCTGCCATTTGTATCTATGTTAACCAATTTGCCCTCTGCATCATAAAGTCTTATTCTAACAGTGGTACCATTTTGTTCAATTTTCATTGTGTATGTGCCTTCTTCTAATTCATTTAGATCACCGCTGACTTTACTGTTTAACAGCTTAAAGTTACCACTATTCTGGTATACTTCTACTACCTGATTACTTCTAACAAAGGGTTGACTATCAGTATTACTGCCTGCAAAAATATATTTGCCATTGTATTTAGCATTAGCGTGGGAATATAGCTCATCTATGGCAGTATCAACCTCTTCGGCAATCAACTTCCTTGAATCTGCATCTTGCGAAACATTGAGAGCCTGAACTAATTTATCATTTCTAAGTGTGGAGACTATACTATGCATTCCATCTATTTCATTTATTGAGTTATCTATCCATAGTTTTGCATTTTCAGCATTCCTTTGAAATTGTTTAGCCTCATCTATTGTTCTCTGTGTAGCTATTGCATCTGAGTAATTAATGGGATCACTCTCTGGATCAATGAGATTTCTGCCCTTTGATACCTTCTCGCTTGCATCTAATATATTGTTAAGGTCTCTGTTAATATTTTCTAAATTCTTGTAATTAAATGTATTAAAAGTCACCCTCATATTATCTACCAACAATACCCATATTATTTATTATTGTATCCATCATCTGATCAATTGCTGTAACCATTCTGGCATTAGCCTCATAAGCCTTTTGGAATTTCAACATATTTATAAATTCTTCATCTAAAGAGACACCTTTAACCTCATCTAATTTAAGTTCCATCTGCTTTACAGAATACTCTTTTGTGCTTTTAAAAGATTCTGTTTTAGAGGTATCTGAGGCAATTTTTGTAGATAAAACTGTATAATAGCCCTCAATAGTCTGGTTATCTAAAGATTCAATATTTTTATATTTTAGATTTGCCAATAATGAGGCATTGGAATTATCCCCTGAAGAGATAAAGGAGTGGGTATTTAAATAATTCGTATTTTCTTTGATAAGATCATTAACTTTTATCTCTCCACTTGGATCTTCAACAAAAAAGGCATTAAATTGAAGAGCAGCTAATAAATTAGTTGTATCATTTTTAACTGCAAAGCTATAGCCCTCTTCACCGTTAACCTGCAATTTTCCATCTACAGTTATTGAAGCGTGAATGGGTATATTTTTATCCTCATTTATTTTATCAACAACACTACTTAGGGAATCCACAGTCGGATCTATATTTATAGAAACATCGTCTATATAATTACCACTGTTATCAAAAATACTAAATTGAATTGTTCCCTTTTGTATTTTATCTCCTATCATAGGATCATAGGTGAGCTTAGCCTCTTTAGATGAAACTCCTTTTGCTGATGTTAGGACATTAAAGTAAGACTCCCCATAGCCAGTTGTATATATCTTATTTGTTTCAAAAATAAGGGCTTCTTTTAAATTGTTTAATCTATCTGCATATTCTTTATAATAATTATCTCTAAGTTCAAGCTCACCTTTGATCTTTCCAGCTTTAATACTATTTGTTATATTTATATTCTCACCATATTTTTTATTGCCTATAAATATATCATAGTAGTTTTCGCTATTTTCCTTTAAAATCAATTGGTTACTAACTGAACCCTCGACTAGAGGATTATTACCAA
>JAXHVM010000187.1 GCA_034189185.1 Deferribacterota bacterium | reverse complement strand
TGGATAATTCTTATCCTTCTCTTTGTTTATGTCATAGAAAGGGATTAGTATAAATCCTAGCCTTGGTCCTTGAACTATAGGAGCCTTTGCACCAATTCTAAGCTGTGCACCTTTGATGTCCCCTGGCCTTAATGCCTCAGGCATAGCAGCAATACAATTCATGCATTTTACACAGTAATCGTCTTTTATAGTTAATTTTCCATTTTTATAGAAAATACATTTTGTAGGACATTTATTAACAACATTTTTTTCTATATCAAATCTTTTAGCATATTCAGCAACCTTATCTTGGTTAATTTTAATATTATCCTTCCATACACCAACAACAGACATATCTGCCCTTGCACCACTTGCTGTACAATCTATTGGACAACCTGAGAACTTTATCTTGAATTTATAGTTAAAGGGTGGTCTGTGTACCTCATCAAGAAAATAGTTGGTTATTTCTCTACAAGCGTGTAATGTATCATAACATGCCCATTCACATCGAGCAGGTCCCACACATGCACTTGGACTTCTCAAGGCTGATCCGCTGCCACCTAAATCAAAACCTAGCTTTATGATTTCTTGAAACATCTCTTCTGCTTCATCTTGTGTAAAACCTAATATTTGTATGTCACCTGTTGAACCATGAAAATTAAATATACCACCAGCATATTTGTCACAAATATCTGCTAGCTTTTTTAGAATATCACTTGTGTAAAATAGTCCAGGCGTAGAGAATATTCTTGCAGTGTGGCATTCTTTCACACCGGGGAATTCTTCTGGCACATTAGAAAACCTTCCAACAATACCACCACCATATCCCTTTACACCAACCATACCACCATGTTTCCACAGTGTTATACCTTCGTTATAGGATTTTTCAAGCTGACCAATTAAGTCATCTGTCCTTTCGCTTTTTTGCGCAGCTAATTCTAACTCTTTCACAAAACTCGGCCACTTTCCCTTTTTTAACTCATCCAATTTTGGCGTTTCATGTTTACCCATAATTACCTCCTAATAAATCATATATATAATTGTATACAATCTATATATTAAATGTCAATAAAATGATAATTATTATTTATATAAATATTATTTATATATAAATATTTTTTATTAACCATCTTTTTTTGCCTATATTATTTCGTTACTGTTATAGAAGCCCAATATGAACCGAGTATTATAACAGATAATAAAAATCCCAGTATAACATTAACTATTACACCGCTGCCAAATGCAATCCAAGGCTCTTTACCCGTTGCTGTTAATTCTCTAAAGCGTGTTGTTAGGCCTATACAGAAAAAAGTAAATATAAATGACCACGTCCTTAAGGTTTTAACAGGGGCTATAAGTAGTGGTTGTACCTTATCTAAATACACATCCAATGGTACAGCAGCAACACACATTGTTATAATTGCTGAAGCCGCAAAAAAACCTATAACAAACTTTGGAAATCTCCACCATATTTCAATAGCTCCAGCTCTCTGTGCAGTTCCATAAGTTTCCCATCTTGTAACTGCAATTATTGACATAATAAAAGCCCATAAACCTATCCACATATCCCTGCCAATTACTTTCATAAGTGTAAAAGTCCAAATAGCTACTTCAGAACCAAAGCCATGGGCACTTTCATACATTAAACCATACTGTTGAGCAGCAGCAAGTCCAGCTGCATCTGCAAATTCCGAAGTTCCGATCCACGCACCCATAATTCCTGGGTTAATATCAAACAATTTCCCAATGAATGGCAGTACAAAAATCATAACTATGGCTGCTATTATTACACACGTTATACTAATAGCAACGTGTTCTTTTTTTGCGCCTACAGCAGCTCCCATTGCAATTGAAGCTGAAACACCACAAACAGAACCCCCAGCACCAAGAACAGAGCAAAACCTCTTATCTAAATGTAAGTATTTAACACCAACATAAAAAATAGTTAAAAATGTTGTAACAGACACAATTGTTGCTTGTATAAAAGCCACAGGTCCAGCATATATAATTAACGTAAAAGGCAGGGTTGCCCCGAGAAGTACAATCCCAGTTTTTATATAGAATTCTGTTCTAAAGCCAGTATCCATCCACTTTGGCATTTTAAAAGCATTTGCTATAATCATCCCTAAGATAAGGGCTACTAGTGGCGCTTCCAAATTATAAGCACTTGCAAAGGTATTTTTTGATAATACTGCTATTATAATCGAAAATAGATAAACAAATATAAAAGATGGAATAAACTCTTTTAATTTAAATCCTAAAAACCTTATGGCAATACTAAAAACTACTATCCAGAAAAGAAAATGCATTATATAATTTCCAAAACTCCCAGAAAAATGCCTGATTACAACATCGAAAGTAGACCACTTGGAAGGATAAACAGCTAAAGGTTTTAAAGTAGAACCAGAATAGTAAAAAATCATTGCAAGTACAATTATTAGGAAAGCAATCCACACTGCCCACCAATCCTCAGTTTTCCATAATGTTTGAATACCTCTTTGAACACCAATTTTTTCTTTTGATTCATCCTTTTTTTCATTCATTTTAACCTCCAATTAATAAATAAATAATAAAATCTTAATAAAATATTCTTATAATTCATGCCTTTCATGACAGGAAACACAGTTCATTGTACCTTTACTATTATTTAATTTACCACCCCTATCAACATGGCATGCAATACAATCTGCGAATTCTTTATTTGTAGAATATTTCGGCTTAAACGAATTTGTGTGCCAATCATTTAAAATCAACACTGCCTTTTTTGCAACGTCACCAGTAACTTTTGCACATCTGTCTGAACGCTCTTTAGAGCCCTCTCTAACACCTGCTTTTTTACACCACTTAGTAACACTAACGTGGCACAATGGTGAATTTGCTATACTTTGAGTTTGATTTTTGAATTTTGAATAACTATCATGTTCTTTACTGGGAAAATTTTCCAATGTATACCAACCAATTAATTCATTTACCAACGGTTTATATTCTTTTCCAACTATTAAACCTATAACTGCACTTGCCCCATTTAATGCGCCACATAATGTGCCCCAGTCAGCAGCGCCTCCTTTACCGTAGTAGAACATGTGTTTTGGAAAGTTGATATAATTATTTTCGAATTTTTCTGCTAACATATTTAAAATCGCACTAGCAGCGCCGTAACAACACTCTCCTTCATAATAACCATCATATCCTAACTTTGAGGCTTTAACTGGATCCAATGTGCTATAAGGCCATAAATTATTTTTAGTAGATTTTTTCTTATTGCTTCCATAAACATAATCAGGTATAGATGCAGATGCCAACAAACCAGTTAATAACAATGATCCCTTAAATAAAAAATTTCTTCTGTTAAAAACAGTTTTGTCCATAAATTTTACCTCCTTCAATAAATTTTTACATAATAAAAAATTAA
>JAXHVM010000186.1 GCA_034189185.1 Deferribacterota bacterium | reverse complement strand
TGATTGTGCCAGTATTGTCAGGCTATATTTCATATTCAATTGCTGAAAGACCTGGTTTAGCGCCAGGTCTTATTGGTGGTTTTGTTGTTGACAATATGGGAGCCGGGTTTTTGGGAGGCATTGTTTCAGGTTTTCTCGCAGGCTATACGGCACTTTTTATACGCAGATTTGTTAAGTTACCTACTAATTGGGAAGGTATAAAACCTGTATTAATAATTCCTTTTCTTTCAACACTTTTTGTTTCATTAGTTTTATTTTATCTCTTGGGTTATCCAATAAAGATAATTATGGATCAACTGGTTACTTTTTTAACAGGTATGACCTCATCAAATGCCATAATTTTAGGCTTAATAATTGGCGCTATGATGGCCTCTGATATGGGAGGACCAATTAATAAAAGTGCTTACACCTTTGCAGTTGGTTTGCTTTCATCAAAGCTATATATGCCTATGGCGGCATCTATGGCTGCTGGTATGACACCGCCACTTGGAATGTTTTTAGCTGTACAATTATCAAAAAGAAAATTCACAAACGAGGAGATTGCTGCTTCAAAAGCAGCTGGTATATTGGGTTTATGCTTTATAACTGAAGGAGCAATTCCCTTTGCTGCAAATGATCCATTTAGAATTATACCTTCAGTTATAGTTGGTTCATCAGTAGCAGGTGCCCTATCAGCTTATTTTGGCTGTGGATTATTGGCTCCACATGGTGGTATTTTTACAATGTTAATACCAAATGCTGTTATCAATCTATACCATTATCTATTTGCTATTTTTGTTGGTACCTTAGTAACAGCATTGATTACAATAATTGTGAAAAGACCACAATGCTAAATTATAAATAATTTTAAATTATACTATTTTAACTTGACTAACCTATGAGTATATTTTAATATATTATTAAAATATTTTTGTTTGTGGAGGGTTTAAAATGAGAAAGTATTCCGCTGTGTTATTAATACTTTTTATATTTGCAGCTAATCTATTTGGCCAAGAAATTTTTGAGAAAGCAAAAAATACTTTTAAACCAATACCACAGGAACCACCTGCAATTAAAGGTAATCCTTTAACAGATGCAAAAATAAAGCTTGGAAAGTATTTATATTTCGATCCAAGACTTTCAAAAAGTGCACTTATTAGTTGCAATACTTGCCACAACGTGGGATTAGGTGGATCTGACTACCAAAAAACAGGAACTGGTCATGCATGGCAACATGGTCCAAGAAATGATCCTACTACCTTTAATGCTGTCTTTAATAGTAGTCAATTTTGGGATGGTAGAGCTAAAGATCTTGCAGAGCAAGCTAAAGGGCCTTTAAGTAATCCCGTTGAAATGGCTAGTGATGAAGAAAGGATAATAAAAACCTTAAAAAGCATGCCTGAATATGTAGATTTATTCAAAAAAGCCTTCCCCGATGCTAAAAAAGCTATAACATTAGATAACGTAGCCAAAGCTATTGAAGCCTTTGAGGCTACACTTGTAACTCCTGATTCAAAATTTGATAAATTTTTAAGAGGGGATAAAAGTGCTTTAAATGAAAAAGAATTAAGTGGTTTAAAAGCATTTTTTGATTATGGCTGTGAAAGTTGCCATGGTGGATTAAATATGGGTGGAACAAGTTTGATGAAATTTGGTTTAGTTGAAATGCCATCAGAGGATATAATAGCTGGAGATATGGGAAGGTATGAGGTAACAAAAAAAGAAAGTGATAAATATGTATTCAAGGTGCCAACACTAAGGAATGTCGCCTTGACATCCCCTTATTTTCATTCTGGAACAGTGTGGGAATTAGCTGAAGCTGTTAAAATAATGGCAAAAACTCAGGTTGGGGTCGACCTATCTGAAAATGAAACAGATAATATTGTTTCATTTCTTAAGACCTTAACGGGAAAACAGCCTAAGATAGAGTATCCAATTTTACCTGAGGCTACATCAGAGACACCCAAACCTGTTCATAGTAAATAAATAAGTTTGATATATTAAGTTATGCCCTTAAATTAGGGCATAACTTTTTAATACGAACTTATTTGACTTTTTTTATTCTTTATAATATAAATTAAAATAAATTCCATTTGAATTTTATATATTATGAAAAATATTATTAATTTTATTATTATAATCTTTTTGTTTAATTTAAACCTAGTTTATTCTAGTAATAATGGGTCAAAAAATGAAAAAATATTCACCTATGAAATAGTAAAAAAATATCCTCATGATGTGAACAATTTTACAGAGGGTTTTGTCTATGAAGATGGGATTATATATGAGAGCACCGGTAAATATGGCTCAACCTATATTAAAAAATATAAACTTGGTAGCAATGAATATATAAAAACCTATAAACTACCACTAATGTATTTTGGAGAGGGGGCAACAATATTAAAAGATAAAATCTATCAATTAACGTGGAAGTCGAGGATAGGTTTTATATATAATAAAAAGGATTTAAAGTTTCTTGGTAACTTTAAATATAATAGCAGGGGATGGGGGCTTACCACTGATGGAGAATATTTGATTATGAGTGATGGTACTAATAAATTACATTTTATTGACCCTAAAACTTTCAAAGAAGAAAGGGTTTTAGAAGTGTTTGACAACAACGATGTTCCCATTGTTAATATTAACGAACTTGAATATATAGATGGGAAAATATATGGAAATATATTTTTAACTGATTTAATAGTAATTATATCACCTGATAATGGGGGAGTTGAAGGTTGGATAAATTTAGAGGGGATATTAGAAGATGTTGAACTTGAGGAACCTGTAGATGTATTAAATGGCATTGCATATGACGATAAGAAAAAAAGATTATTTGTTACTGGAAAATTATGGCCCTATATATTTGAAATTAAGTTATTGCCTTTAGATGATAACAATTAGAATTCTATATCAATCTTTTTATTTGGGATGAATGCTTTTGTAAAGGGTACTCTCGTTGTTAAAAAATATGAATCATATCTAATCTTTTCAATTATTTTTGGCTCTATCTCTTCAGTCTTTTCAATAGTACCGCTATTATTAAATATTATTATATTATAAGAATCTAGATGTCTATTAAAATAATAGCTAGCAAACATAATAGTGGCTATAACTACTGCGACCGCATACCAATATTTAAGATATTTACCATAAAAGTACTTTGTTATTTTTTTCACGACTTACTTATATTATATTAGTTATATAAATGCAAGAACTAATAATTTTAACATCCCCTATTTTTATAGTAATTTTAATTGGCTACATTCTAAAGTTGTCGAATATAATAGATTCTGATTTTATCATTTCTACAAATAAAATGCTATTCAACTTCTTTTTACCACTGTTACTATTTTATAAAATTTATTCAACAAGTATTGCTGAACTTCCTTCATTTATATTACTTTTTATTGCTCTCTTATCTATTTTTTTAATATAT
>JAXHVM010000185.1 GCA_034189185.1 Deferribacterota bacterium | reverse complement strand
GTTAAATATATTCATTATGTATAAAATTAATACAATAATTTTTTTAACTATTATATTATATCTAGCAACCAGTAATCTCTATTCACTAACTTTAGATGAGGCAATCAAGAAATCTCTTTTAAAGTATCCAGGTTATAAAATGAGAAAATACGATGTAAAATTAGGAGAACTGAATTTAAAGCTTTCATATTCAAAATTTTATCCATATATTAGCACAGAAATTACAGGTAGCGATAGATATGATGACCTAGATGGCAAAACTGCTCAGACAACACTTAATCTTAATTATAATATTTTTAATGGTTTAAAAGATATATTAGATGTGAAAATTAATAAACTAAACCTAAGGCTGTCAAAATTTATTTATAAGGATTATAAAAATTTCATATTAAAAGAAGTCAGCAATATCTATTACAATGCATTGGAGATAAAAAATATTATAAATAGTTATAAAAATATTGTTAATACAAGTAAAATAGCATTAAATGTGGCAAAATCACAATATAAAATCGGTAGAATAAGAGAAGTAGAATATCTACAGGCTGAAGTTAACTACAGTAGATCGCAATACGAGTATAATAACTACATACAACAACTAAAAAATATTTTAATAAACCTATCAACCTTTACCGGAGAGAACTATAGTATTGATACACCTCTAGAAACTGATTTTAGTAATATTGAACTTTCAAATATTGGATACTATATTAGCAAAGGACATAAAAATAATCTTGAGGTTGTTACAAAAAGGATTGAATCTCAGATCTCCTCTAAAGAAATTAAAAAATCTTATAGCGATTTTTCTCCAACAGTTGATATATATGCTACTAAGGGAAGATATTATGATGAGAATTTGCGTGATGAGCACTATACAGGTTCACAAGTTGGTATTACCACTACTTTTGATTTATTCACTGGATTTAGTAGATACTATAATGTAATCTCAGAAAAAACCCAATATTATAATGATTTAATGGATGAAAAATTAGCATCTTTAGAAATGAAAGAACAGATTAAGACATTATATAATAATATTGTTACCTATAATGATCAATTTTACTATTTATCTAATCTTATAAAATACTCTAAAAGAAATTATATGCTAACACTAGAATCATTTATCCTAGGTAAAAGTGACATTTTAGAGCTACTTGATGTACGCGATAGATATGAAGAAGCTTTTATAGATTATTATACTGCTCGATATAATATTGTAAGAGATTATAATGAATTGTTATATATATCAGGTACAATAAGTGATTAGAAAACTAATATACGCATCAATCTTTATAGCCATAATTTTATTTATTATATTTATTTTATATAACAACAATGGACATAAGAGCTATACTATTTTATCAACAGCTACTGCAAAAAAAGGATCAGTTAAATCTTACATAGTAGAAAAAGGTGTAATCAAACCACAGGTTGGTGCAGAAATTGAAATTGGAGCTAGAGCTACTGGGACAATTGAAGAAATGAATGTAAAAGTTGGAGATAGTGTAAAAAGGGGGCAACTTATTGCAGAGATAGATAGTAGAGAAATAAAAAAACAGATAGCTCAAACAAAAGAACAAATAAGAATTATTGAAAAAGAGATTGAATTAGAGAAGAGCACCTATCCATATCAGAGAAATATTTACAAACAAGAGGTATATAATTGGAGATCTCAAATGGAAACAGCTAAAAATAAATATGAAAGAGAAATATACCTATTCAATAGAGGCTTTTCAGCAAAAGAGGAGTTAGAGACATTAAGAAGCTCCTATGATGATGCTAAGGCAAGATTAGAACAAGCCAAGCTAGAATTGGATAGATATGACAGAGAACACTTCCTAACCTTAGATAGATTGTATTTAGAACTTAAACAACAGAAACTTCACCTTGATGAGTTAGAAGTTAGATTTAGTTATACAAAGATATATTCTCCAATTGATGGAGTAGTAACCCAAGTAGCTGCAGAAGCAGGGGAGACGATTGTAACTGGTTTACAAGTTGCCAATCTTATAACAATTATAAATCCTAGAAAATTAGAGATGTGGATTTATATTGATGAAACTGATATTAGCAACGTAAAGGTAGGTCAAAATGTTAAATATTCAGTAGATACCTATCCAGATAAAACATTTCAAGGGGTAGTAGATAGGATAAATCTTGGGCCTGAGATTTTTGATAACATTGTATATTATAAAGCAATAGTCAATATTGAGGAAAAAACAGCACTTTTATTTAAACCAGAGATGACAACCCAAGCAAAAATAATGATATCAGAAAAAGAAAATATATTAGTTATTCCAAAAGAGGCTTTAAAATGGGATATAGACAAATATATAGTTTATAAAATAATAGATTTGGAAAAAAATATTATTGAAAAAGTTGCTGTCAAAGTGGGTAAAAGAGGTGAAGATAACGCAGAAATACTAAAGGGATTAAAAGAAGGCGATAAAATTGCAGTTGATATAAAAATAGAAAATAATGGTTAATTTGATCAATATAAACAAAACATACATTGTAAACGAAAAGCCACTTACTGTATTAAATAACATAAACCTAAAAATTGAAAAGGGTGAATTTATTGCAATTATGGGTCCATCTGGCTCTGGCAAAACAACTTTAATGAATATAATAGGACTCCTTGATACGCCAAATAGTGGAAAATATTATCTTGATGATATAGATATATCAAAACTAGATGATGATCAAATGTCAGAATTAAGAAATAAAAAAATTGGTTTTATTTTTCAATCTTTTTATCTAATCCAATATCTTACAATATTAGAAAATATAATGCTACCAATATATTATTCAGATAAAATACCATCAAAATATATAGATCGTGCATATAATCTATTAGAAAATCTTGGCTTAAAAGATAAAGCAAAGGTTAAGCCAAACCAACTTTCAGGCGGACAACAGCAAAGGATTGCAATAGCAAGAGCACTAATGAATGATCCAGAGATCATACTAGCAGATGAACCAACAGGTCAATTAGATAGTGAGCGTTCTCATGCTATTATGAAGTATATTAAAAAACTTAATGATGATGGTAAGACTATTATAGTTGTTACCCATGAAAGTACAATTGCAAAATATGCAAAAAAGATTATAAAGATTGTTGATGGCAAAATAACTTAATCTTTGATAAAATATTATAATTATAATATACTAAATTTAATAAAAATAATTTAATAATTTTTTATGATAAAGAATAAAATTAAACCTTTTGTTGATCTAACAGATATTGATTTACAAGAGATCGTACTTTTAGATATAAAAAGGGCTTTTTCAGAAGGGATAAGAGAAGAAGTAAGTATGCCAGCTTTTTATGAAGGTAAAAAAAATGATGTAGGCGCATTAATAATCCATGATTTAGGCAGCTCCCCAAAAAATATGCAACTATATAATAAATATATATATAATCTAGGTTATACTACTTATATATCAAGAATTG
>JAXHVM010000184.1 GCA_034189185.1 Deferribacterota bacterium | reverse complement strand
GAATCAATGTAATAATCAACATACTCTAATACAGCTATTTCATTAAAATCTGTAATAGGGAATACTTCTTCAAAAAGTTGCCTCAAACCACTAGGTTGTTTACTATCTTCTTTTATTGCCTCGTTAAAGGAATTAAGTTGTACCTCAAGAAAATTTGGTTTTTCCATCACTTTCCTAATTTTAGAAAATGATATCCTTCTAATAGGTGATATAATACTACCCATAAACTCACCTTCTTTATTTATATTTTTATAACTGTAGAATCTATATATATTCTACGCAATGTAAATTTATTAGCTAAATTTGGTTATTTGATTTCAACAGAAGCCCCAACCTCTTCTAGTTTTGATTTAATTTGCTCAGCTTCTTCTTTTGACACACCCTCTTTTACAGGTTTTGGCGCAGAATCAACCAAGCCTTTTGCTTCCTTTAGGCCCAATCCTGTAATCTCCCTCACAACCTTTATTACTTGAACTTTTTTATCACCAATTGAGGATAAAACAACATCAAACTCTGTTTTTTCTTCCTCTTTACCTTGTCCTTCAGCAGTACCAGCTGATGGTGCCTGTGCGACAACAGCTTGTGCTGCAGTTACACCAAATTTCTCTTCAAGCTCTTTCACAAAATCAGCCAATTCAAGCACTGACATATTTTCGATAAATTTAATTACATCTTCTTTAGTTACTGCCATTTTTTTCCTCCAAACTATTTTGTTTTTTATCTTTAATTGCGTTTAAAACATTTATAAAATTTAACATTATATTATTTAACAAAAATACAAAACCTGAAATAGGCGATTTCATGCTAAGCACTAACCTTGACAAAAGCTCTTCCCTACTAGGTAGATCAGCAATTTTTAATACATCTTCGCCAGTATAACATTCTCCATTATAATAAGCACCTTTTATCTTTAAAACTTCATTATCTTTATTTTTCAAGAATTGCTTTAATTCTTTAGCAGTTTCTACCATATCACTATATACAAAAGCAACGCCTGTTTCATTAACTAAAAGATCGTCTAGCTTATCAATATTATTCTCTTTTAAAGCTATTTTCATTAGTCTATTTTTGACAACCCTATAGCTACTTTCCTTTTTTTTCAGGTTATATCTCAAATCTGTCGTTTGCCTAAAATTTAAACCTTTAAAGTTTAATAATATTAATGCTTTCGATTCTGAAATATCACTAGATATCTCTTTTACAAATTTTGCTTTTGTTTCTCTTGTATGCACTGTTTATCCCCTTTTTTTTATTTACTTAAGCTGCACTTTGTTTTTCAACTCTTATAGATGGGCTCATTGTTGATGCAATATAAATACCTCTTATATATTGACCTTTACTTGCAGCAGGCTTTGCCTTAATTAAAGCCTCGATTAAAGCTTTACAATTCTCAAATAATTTATTTTCATCAAAGCTAACCTTTCCAACTGGGGCATGTATTATACCCGTCTTATCTACCCTAAATTCAAGCATGCCGGCTTTCAAATGCTTAACTACATCTGATATTTCGTTTGTAACAGTACCTGTCTTTGGAGATGGCATCAGACCCCTTGGCCCTAATTTCTTTCCAAGTTTACCAACACTTCTCATCATATCTGGTGTGGCCACTGCTTTATCAAACTCAAGCCATCCATCATTAATCTTTGTAATTAAATCTTCACTGCCCACATAATCTGCACCTGCCATTTTTGCCTCATTTGCTTTTTCGCCTTCTGCAAACACTATGACCTTAACATCTTTGCCTAATCCGTGTGGTAAAACTACTGAACCCCTAACCATCTGATCAGCATGTTTAGGATCAACACCTAATTTAACTGCCATCTCCAGCGTTTCATCAAAATTGGCAAAAGAAACCTCTTTTACAATTTTAATAGCCTCTATCAATTCGTAATACTTATATCTATCAAATCTTTCTAGTGCATTTAAATATTTCTTACCTCTTTTTGCCATAACTACTCCTTTTCTTCTATAGTAACACCAACACTTTTGGATGTTCCTGTAACAATTTTCTTAGCTTTTTCGAGATCATCTGTATTTAAATCAGGCAACTTTATTTTTGCTATTTTCTCAAGTTGGCTCATTGTTAACTTGCCCACATTTTCAATTCCCGGTTTTGATGATCCCTTTGATAAGTTAAGCTCTTTTTTTATTAAATCAGATGTGGGAGGTGTTTTAGTTACAAAAGTAAAGCTCCTATCCTCATATACAGTTATAATCACAGGGATAATCATGTCGCCCATATTGCTAGTTGCAGCATTAAAGGCTTTGCAGAACTCCATAATATTAACACCTCTCTGCCCAAGAGCAGGACCTACTGGTGGAGCTGGATTTGCTTTGCCAGCTTGTATCTGTAGCTTAATCTGCCCCATAATCTTTTTTGCCATCTTACACCCCTTAACCTATCCTATTTATCTGATAATAATCTAACTCTATTGGTGTTTGTCTACCAAATATGCTAACAACTACCTTAACTTTTTCCTTTTCAGGATTCACTTCATCAACAATACCTGTAAATCCCTGAAAAGGACCATCTATTACTTCAATTTTATCCCCTGCTATAAACTTTATAGCCATTCTTGGCGCCTGTGATTTTGCTAAATCCACCATAGCCTTAACATCATTCTCAGGTATTGCAACAGGATTTGTGCCTCCAACAAAACCAGTTACCCTTGGAGTATTCTTAATTAACTGCCAATTCTCTGTTGTCATCTCCATATGCACTAAAATATATCCTGGAAAAGTTTTCTTTTTACTAACTATTTTTTTTCCTTTCCTTAGCTCAACAACATCTTCAGTGGGAATAAGTATTTCATCAATCTCTTTTTCTTTGCCCAAATTTTTAACTTTTTCTTCAATTAGTTGTTTAACCTTTTTTTCAAAACCCGAATATGTATGCACAACATACCAATTATTTGCCATAGCTACCCTATTATAAATCTTATAATTTTTGACAAAGCTATATCTACAACACCTAAAAAGATAGAAACTATAAACACTAACAGCAATACAACAAAGGTTGTGCCAATAGTTAATTCTCTAGTTGGCCAAATCACTTTTTTTAATTCTTCCTTAACTTGTCTTAAAAATCTTTTTAATTCTAATATCATATTTATCCAATAACAGGCCAGGAGGGACTCGAACCCCCAGCCACCGGTTTTGGAGACCGGTGCTCTGCCAAATTGAGCTACTGGCCTATTTAGTTTCCCTGTGTAGTGTATGTTTTCTACACCTAGCACAATATTTCTTTAACTCCAATTTAGATGTTATGCTCTTTTTATTCTTTGTTGTATGATAATTCCTATTTTTGCATTCTACGCAAGCTAATATAACATGATCAGCCATCTCTAACCTCAAATATTAAATATTATTCAATAATATCTGTTACTACTCCTGCACCTACTGTTCTACCACCTTCCCTTATAGCAAACCTTAAACCTCTTTCCATGGCTATAGGG
>JAXHVM010000183.1 GCA_034189185.1 Deferribacterota bacterium | reverse complement strand
AGTCTGGGCCGTGTCTCAGTCCCAATGTGGCTGACCATCCTCTCAGACCAGCTACCGATCGTAGCCTTGGTAGGCCATTACCCCACCAACTAGCTAATCGGACGCGAGCCCCTCTGTCAGCGTAGGCATACTTAAAGTATCCCTACTTTCACATACCTACATTCGTAGATATGCTGTATCAGGTATTAGCTAGCCTTTCGACTAGTTATCCCGTGTCTAACAGGTAGGTTACTCACGTGTTACTCACCCGTTCGCCGGTTTACTCGGCTGCCGAAGCAACCTTTCTCCCTCGACTTGCATGTGTTAAGCACGCCACCAGTGTTCGTTCTGAGCCAGGATCAAACTCTCCATCCTGCAAAAAATAATTATTGTGTAGTTAATATACCTACACTAGGCTGCTTATCTCTTTAGTTTATTTAGCTGTCAAACAACAGGGTATCAAACCTTCCAAAAACGTGAAGGTTACTTTTATATATGATATTTAAATATATGTCAAGTAGATTTAATAATAAAAATTTAATTAATTAAATCAAGAGATAATTTTAACTTTTATAAGATTCTTCTTGCATTATCTATCATAATTAAATCTATCAAAACAATGGCACTCATAGCTTCTGCAATTGGTACAACACGAGGGGCAACACATGGATCATGTCTGCCTTTAGTGATAATCTCTCTTGGGTTATTATTAATATCTATTGTTTTCCTAGGTATTAAGATAGAGGAAGGTGGTTTAACAATAAAATTAAAAATAATATCTTGTCCCGTTGATATCCCTCCTAAGGTTCCACCTGCATTATTTGATAAAAAACCACTCTCAGTTAATTCATCATGCATTTCACTTCCTAACATATGTACTCCATCAAAACCTATACCAAATTGTATACCCTTAACTGCTGGAATTGACATTATAGCTTTTGATAACTCCGCATTTAATCTATCAAAAACTGGCTCACCTATACCAGGTGGCACTCCTTTGATAACTATCTCTACAATTCCACCTATAGAGTCACCTTTCTCTTTTATCTTCAAAATATAATCAATCATTTCACTAGCTTTATGCTTATCAGGACATCTAACAGGATTATTTTCTATCTCATCTAAATCAAATATTTCAGCTTTTATACTACCAATTTGCTTTACATAACCAGTGATTGTTATTCCTTTTAATAACAATATCTTTTTTGCTATTGCGCCAGCACATACCCTACCTATTGTCTCTCTAGAAGATGCTCTTCCACCTCCCCTATAATCTCTTATGCGATATTTTTTAAAATATGTATAATCGGCATGTCCTGGCCTAAATACGTCTTTTATTTCATAATAATCTTCTGATTTTTGATATTTGTTATATACTAACATTGCTATCGGTGTTCCTGTAGTTTTCCCCTCAAAGACACCACTTAAAATCTCAACCTTATCTTCTTCACTTCTTGGAGTTGTAATTATACTTTGACCAGGCCTTCTTCTATTTAACTCGCACTGAATATCCTTCTCATTTATTTCAACAAGAGGTGGAATACCATCGACAACAACCCCAACTGCTTTACCATGACTTTCACCAAATGTACTTATTCTAAATACTCTTCCAAATGTATTTCCAGCCATTATTTAATTCAAAACCTCGCCATCTCCTATGTCAATATAGGTTTTACTGTTTACGTCAAATGTCTTTGAAGCCTTTATTAACCCTCTATCATCATAACCAAAGCTTTCCCAATAACCTTTTGTGTACTCTTTTGAAAAAATAATTTTATGAAGCCATTTACAACTTTTATATCCCCAAAGGTTCGGAATAACCATTCTAATAGGCCCACCATAAGCCTCCTCAAGCACTTGTCCACCAACCTTAATTGCCATAATTATTCTCGGGTTTTCTAAATCTTCTTTAAAAATAGCTGTACTATACCCACCATAGCTTTCAAATATCACATAGTTATATTCAGCAGGCTTAATGTAATTTAAAAAATCTTGCCACAATATTCCTTGCCAGATAGCTCTTACAGACCAGCCACTAACTGAAGTAAGTCTACAATTGACTTCTTTTATTTTAAAGAGTTTAATAAAATCCACAAGATTAAAATTCAATTCACTTAAATCATCTTTTATTATAGTAATTATATAATTCTCTAATTTTGGAATACTATATGTTGACTCAGCATTGAATATAGGTGTCTTTAATTCTCTTAGAATGCTCATAGGATAGTTAAAATACTATAAATATTTTTTAGTTTAAAAACTTTAAAATCTAAATCATTCTATTTTTTATTTACATCACTATTTTATTTAATATATATTACGTCTATGGCTAAATTTCAACTGATAATATTAATAGTTGTTTTTGGTTTAACCATAAATATTCCCTTTGGTTATTTAAGAAATAAGTCTAAAAAATATTCTTTTGCCTGGTTTTTGTATATACACATTCCTGTAATATTTATAATAATCCTTAGAGTTTTTACTAACACCTCATTTACATATGTACCATTATTTATCATTTCTTCTATCATAGGTCAAATATTAGGTTCCTATATGAAAACAACTAATACATAAATTGTTTATTACTTTAAATATATATTTTTTAATAAAACTAATAAATAAATAATACTTAATTAGTTTTATAACTATTTAGTCAAGTGGTAGTAAATTTTTAAGATATTTTTCTAGCAAACACAATAAAAGCACTATGGTTATAAATCCACGTCTTTGGCCTGACAGATAAATCTTCTACCTGCCAAGGTCTTCTAATATTCTCAAATATATCCAAATCTCTAAAACATTCTAGTTCATTTAATCTGTCAACATAACTTTTTACTTGCAAAATAGTAGGTATATAAGCCATAACAATTCCGCCTTCAACCAATCCTTTTTCCAAATAGGGTAAAACATGCCATGGCTCTGGAACATCTAAAAAAACCCTATCATATATACAGGTAAAACCTTGATATATATCGCCGTGCACAACCTCATGAATAGCTTTCTCTTCACCAAAAAAATTTATTATATTTTTTTTACCCTCATCAATAAAATCTTCCCTGATTTCATAAGTAACAAGCCTACCACGATCTGCCAATGCTCTTAACAAAGCAATAGATAATGCCCCCATACCTAAACCTGCTTCTAATATATTTAGCCCACTATACACATCACCCCACTGTAACAAAATGGCAATATCTTTTGGATATATAATTTGAGCTTTTCGTTTTAAACCCAAAACATAATCATTATAAGTTACACCAAAGACACAATAAGAAACATTTTTATCAGAATAAACTAAAGAACCCTTTGGTTTGCCAATAATATTATTATGTTCAATTCTACCTTTATGTGTAAAATAACACCTATTTTTAGCTAACTTTAAAAGTTTTCTTTTTCCCTTGTTATCTATTAAAACAACAAAATCATTTTCTCTAAAATTATTATCCATATAAAAATCTAAAAAAGCTTGCCTATTTTTTT
>JAXHVM010000182.1 GCA_034189185.1 Deferribacterota bacterium | reverse complement strand
GGATAAAAAACCCAAGGAAACTAAAAGATAACGCACTTATGCCGCCTATTGATATAAATGAAGGAAGGGTAGATGAAATTTTGGAGATATTAAAGTGAATAAAAATTTTATTAATTGCTTTAAATGTAAATATCTAAGAATAACCTGGGATGAAAAAAGACCCTATGGGTGCACTGTCCTTAATTTTAAATCTAAAAGATTACCTTCAATTGAAGTATACAATTCCTCTGGTAAAAAATGCATGTTCTTTACACCAAAAACAAGAAAAAAATAGGATCTGTCTAGCTAAAAAAAGTTGCTAAATAGCTTAATGCATTTGTAAATATAAGAATTCCCATAAAAATCAAAAGTATTCCTGAAGCCTTTTCTATAAAAAGAGATACCTTTGAATATTTTTTTATAAGCAGAAGACAAGTTGACAAAAAAACAGCAGTTATTAAAAATGGAACCCAAAGACCAGCTGAATAGACAGAGAGTAAAAATATACCTTTATTTATAGTTTCCTCAGTAGCAGCAACTGCCAGTATAGAACCAAGTATAGGACCTATACAGGGTGTCCAGCCAAGAACAAATGCCAAACCCAACAAAAATGACTCTATATAATAAGGTGAGTTACCTTTTTTATAATTTACCTTATATTGTTTTTTCAATAAATTAAATTTAAAAAAACCTAACAAATGCAAGCCAAAAATAACAATAATAACACCTGCTACTTTTGATAAGACATACTTATACTGCACAAAAAAACTACCAATCCATGTAGCACTTGCACCCATAGCAACAAAAACAGTTGTAAAACCTAGGCCAAAAAAAATTGTGCCAATGATTGCTTTAACATGTATCTTTCTACTGCTTTCAGTAAGACTATATAAGTTTTCGCCAGAAATAAATGAGATATATGCCGGTATTAATGGTAAAATGCAGGGTGATAAAAAAGAAAGGAAACCTGCTAAAAATACAGTAACAATGGTAAGTTCATTCATGTTACTCTCCAAATTTATTATTGCTTTTTTATTATTTTATTTTAAAATAATAAAAATTCAAGATGTTATATATTATTAGGGAGTCGTTATGAAGAAAAAATATATCATAAGCTCTTGCTTAATTATTATTGCTATTATATATCTTATCACAACTGGTTTTAACAAAAGTGGTATATACTACTTAGAGGTAGACGAACTTATAGCTAAAGATATCTCTCTAGGTACTGATGTAAGGGTATCTGGTTTGGTAAAAGTTAATTCTGTTATAAGGAATGATAAAGAGAAAGAGTTGTTTTTCAAGCTTATTGGTGAAGATAATAATTATATAAATGTTTCTTATAACGGTATAATACCAGATACATTTAAAGAGGGCAGGGGTGTGATTGTTGAGGGTGTTTACAATAAAGAAAAAAATACTCTAGATGCAAAAACCCTCTTAGCAAAGTGCCCATCAAAATATGAAGCTAAATTAAGTGAAAAATAACCGTATTTAGTTCTAACCTAATTTTTCAAGGGGGTTATTCTTGGGTAAGCTTGGTACATTATTTGAGTTAATTGCTCTAGTAATTGCTATTATTGCAATAGTATCATATGTATATGCCTATATCTATGGCAATAAAAGATATTTTAGAAGAGCAAATTTTCTAGTTATAGTTAAAATTTTATTTACTACCCTCTCAGGGGTAATACTTACTTATGCTTGCATAACCAGCTATTTCAAAATGGAATATGTTGCAAAATATACTGACAGATCACTTCCCCTAATCTATAAATTTTCAGCTTTTTGGGCAGGCCAGGAGGGCTCACTTTTTTTATGGGCTTGGCTTATTACAGTATTTTCTGCTATAGAGTTATATAGAATTAGAAAATTCGACTACAGGTACAATTCACTTGTTTTTATAACTTTACTTATAACTGAAACATTTTTCCTTATGTTGACAACCTTTGTTATGAATCCATTCAAAGAACTCGATTTTTTCCCAATGGATGGCCTTGGCATGAACCCACTTTTACAAAATCCTGGGATGATTTACCATCCTCCAACACTATATATTGGCTTTGCGGGTTTTACTGTTACATTTGCTCATGCAGTAGCAGCAATTATGTCAAAAGATCTTAAAGCCTTTTGGATAAAAAATACTAGATATATAAATCTTATAATTTGGTTATTTTTAACAATCGGTATTGTGCTTGGTGCACAGTGGTCATATGTTGAACTTGGTTGGGGTGGTTATTGGGCGTGGGACCCTGTTGAAAACGCATCACTTTTTCCATGGTTAACCGCAACCGCATTTCTTCACTCTGCTTACATATTAAACAAAAAATATGCATTAAACAACTGGACATATATTCTAATTTTAGCTACCTATGAACTATGTATATTTGCAACCTTTTTAACAAGAAGTGGGGTTATTGACTCTGTCCATAGCTTTGGTAAAACCTCATTAGGGCCTCTATTCTTAATTTTTATCATATTAACAACTGCTATTTTTCTATTTATATTCTTCAAAAAGGGGATAAAAAAAGTAACTGAAGATGTTACCCTTTCAAAAGAAGGCTTAGTATACATTACAAACTGGGTTTTTATAGCACTCTTAGCAGTAATTTTTTTTGGCTCTACCCTACCTATATTTACTCAATTTTTTATGCCAGAAGGGGCATCGGTAAGCATATCTTACTACAATAAAGCTACCACACCATTTTTTATAACAATTTTCATACTACTAGGATTGTGCAATGCTATTCCTTTCAACGGTGTTAAAAATAGAAAATTTTTATCAATAATTATACCCGCTTTTATTCTTGCATTAATAGTTAGTATTTATCTGTATTTTACAGGTTTTAAAAAAATAAATTCAGTAATATTATATTTAGCAGACCTATTTGCCCTTTTTTCGGTCTTACTATTTATTATAAAAAACCTCATAAAAGGTGGTATTAAAAATTTAAAGGTAAATAAAAGCTTCTATTCATCAATGATTATTCATATAGGCATTCTAATAATGGGGCTAGGTATAATATTTTCCTCTCTTTATCAAAGAGATGCCGAGGTTGTTGCCTCGCAAGGAGAGACAATTAAACTTAATCATTACATTCTAGAGCTTGGAGAGATTAAATTTAATGAATTCACAAACTATGTTTCTGCATATGTGCCAATAAAAGTTAATAATGAAAAGGGTGAGTATATTATAACAGTAGCTCCTGAGAGGCGTTTTTATAGAAATCACGAAGAATCCTTTGGGGAGGTTGCCATATATTCAAAATTGTCGCATGATCTATATATCATTTTAGCTTCATATTCAAAACCAGATAATTATATTGGCATACAAATTAAACTCCTACCGCTTGTCTCATTTATATGGATTGGTTTTATTATAATAATCCTTGGCGCAATCATTTTTTTAGTACCTATAAAAAACAATGCCACAAAAAACATTAGAAACAATTAATTTAGAAAAAAGATATGGACAAAAAAGTGTCCTAAA
>JAXHVM010000181.1 GCA_034189185.1 Deferribacterota bacterium | reverse complement strand
TACTTTTAGAAGCAAAAAGAAAAGAAGAGCTAGCATACGATTTTTATAGCAAACTTATAAATTATGTAAAAGATTTGGGCACTAAAGCTATGATTAAGGAATTAGCTGAAGAGGAAAGGAGACATAAAGATATATTAGATGATATATTAAAAAAGAAAGATATTTATAAAATACAATTAGGTGATAAATGCTATATATATGATTTAGGCATATCAATTTATTTAAAACCTGAAGTTGTAACAAAGGATCTTACAGTAGATGCTGTTTTGAGAATTGCTATAAAATCTGAGGAAAATTCACGCAAATTTTATAGTGTCATGGCTGAGAAGTTTAAAGGGACAGAAGCTGAGGATATTTTTAAACAACTTGCTCATGAAGAGATGTGTCATAGAAATAATTTTCAATTATTATATGATGATATAGTGTTAAATGAAAATTAAATATGGTGTGGGTTTTTTTGTACAATTTTAACAGCTTTATTAATTTCTTCTAGAATTTCTTCATCTGTTACTTTTTCATAACTTCTTTTTTCAATTTTTTCATCTGTTACTTGATAATGTGGTTTAATATTGTTTAGTGTAATGCAGGCTATATCTAATATACAATCTCTGCAACTACAGACATCATTATGTTCATCAATGTATCCACTGAGTAGCCTCCAAACGCGATTTTCATTAACATTTCTTATATTATCTAAATCATAAAAGTTGATTTTGCTCATTAATTAACCTATAATATTCAATATTTAATTTTAATAAACTGAGGTAAAAATTGCAATATAAAATATCTGTTATAGGTTGTGGTGCTTGGGGATCAACTATTGCTGATTTGTTAGCAGATAATGGTTATTCAGTAGTGTTGTTTGCTAGGGAAGAAGAAGTTGTTAATTCTATAAATAATGATAATAAAAACACATTGTTTTTGCCAAATGTAAAATTAAATAATAATATTGTTGCAAAACCTTTTGATAAAATAAAGAATGATTTAACTGAATATGTTGTATGGGCAGTTCCTGTTGTTTATTCTCATGATGTATTAGAGACTTATAAAGAAGAGCTTGCTGACAAACATATATTAATCGCATCAAAAGGAATTAATTATGATTATAAAAAATTTGTTTATGAGATTATAAATGAACAAATTAGTTCTTATCTATCAGTTATATCAGGTCCAACATTTGCATATGAGGTTGCTACAAAAAAGCCTACAGCTGTAAGTATTGCATCTAAAAGCATTAATATTGCAAAAATATGGCAAAAATATTTATCAAACGATTATTTTAGAGTATATACAACAACTGATATTATAGGTGTGTGCGTTGGAGGTGCGCTAAAAAATGTTGTGGCTATTGCTACAGGTATCTCAGATGGCTTAAAGTTAGGTTTAAATGCAAGGTCAGCTTTAATTACTAGAGGGCTTACAGAGATTGCTAGGCTTGGCTTAAAGATGGGTGGAAAGCTTGAAACATTTATGGGACTAAGTGGTTTAGGTGATTTAGTTTTAACATGCACAGGTGATCTTAGTAGGAATAGATGGGTTGGTAAATGCTTGGGTGAAGGTAAAAAATTAGATGAAATTATTAATAATATGAAATCAGTAGCTGAAGGTATATATACAGTGAAGGCCGCTAAATATATGCAAATATTATATGATGTGGAAATGCCTATAACTGATGAGGTTTACAGGATATTATATGAGAATAAAAATATTTATGAAGCTATTATAGATTTAATGAATAGACCCTTAAAAAGTGAAGGCCTTTAGGAGGTTTCTTATGTTTGAGGAAATAAAATATATTTGGAAAAATGGTGATTTTATTAGCTTTGAGGAGGCAAAAGTTAGTGTATTAGTTCATACGCTACATTATGGATTAGGTGTATTTGAAGGCATAAGATGTTATGAATGTGTTAATGGCTCTGCTATTTTTAGACTAGAAGATCATTTAAAGCGTTTCATAAATTCAGCAAAGGTATTTATGATGGATATAAAATATTCATTAGATGAGCTTAAAAAAAATATTATTGAATTAATATTAAAAAATAGCTTTAAAGCTTGTTATATAAGGCCAATTGCATTCTATGGATTAAAAAGTCTTGGTGTTTATGTTGACAATAGTCATCCCATTGAGGTTGTAATAGCTGTGTGGCCTTGGGGGGCTTATCTAGGAGAAGAAGCCTTGAAGGGTGGTGTAAAAGTTAAAACGTCAACTTTTGTTCGTTATCATGTTAATAGTGTAGCAACAAGGTCTAAGGCATGTGGGAACTATATGACCTCAGTTTTGGCTAAAAAAGAAGCAGTATTAGATGGATATGATGAAGCAATATTTTTAGATGCAGATGGTTATGTATCAGAAGGTACAGGAGAGAATATATTTATTTTACAAGATAATAAGCTAATAACAACACCATTAACATCTGTATTAAGAGGAATAACAAGGGAGTCAGTTATAGAGATTGCAAAAGATAAAGGCCTTGAAGTAGTTGAGAGAAGATTTACAAGGGATGATATATATATAGCAGATGAAGCCTTTTTAACTGGTACAGCAGCTGAGATTACACCAATTAGGGAGCTTGATGGTAGAGTTGTTGGTAAAGGACGTATTGGTAATATTACAAATATGTTGCAAGAGGAGTTTTTTGATATTGTTAAAGGGAAAAATGATAAATACAAAAAATGGTTAACCTATATTAGTTAATGATAGTTATAATTGATGGCCATTCTATAGCTTATAGAGCATTTTATAAAACACCACCACTTATGACAAGCAGTGGTTTTCCAACAGGGGTTATACATACATTTATTAATACACTTTTAAAGATAAAAAATAAATTAAAACCAGAACAAATCATTGTATCTTTTGATTCTAAAGGAGAAACTGAAAGACATAGAAAACTGAAAGAGTATAAGGCTGAAAGGGAGGCAACCCCTGATGACTTAATCCCACAGATAGAGAAGCTTAAAAAAATTTTACCTTTAATGGGCATACCAGTTTATGCCTTAGAAGGGTTTGAAGCTGATGATATTATTTATACTATTATTAATAAATTTGATACCAAGGAGATTGTTCTTGTTACTAAAGATAAAGATATTTATCAGTTAGTATCTGACAGAATTAAGATATATGATGATATTAGAGATCACATAATAGATAGTAAAGGAGTATTAGAAAAATTTGGGGTAGAGTCAAATCAAATTCCCGATTTTCTAGCATTAACAGGGGATGCCTCAGATAACATACCAGGCGTTAAAGGTATTGGGAGTGTAACAGCAAAAAAACTACTTAGAGAATTTAATTCTTTAGATGATATCTATGCCAATATTGATAAAATAAAAGGCTCTGTTAAGGAAAAATTATTAGCTGGTAAAGAAATAGCGTATTTATCTAAGAGTTTAACAGAACTTAAAATTATTGAAAATCTAAAATTAATTGAAACTAAAGAGCAAAGAGAAGAATTAAAAAAAGAGCTTGAGGCTTTAGAGTTACATACATTGTATAATAGGCTT
>JAXHVM010000180.1 GCA_034189185.1 Deferribacterota bacterium | reverse complement strand
TAATCATTCTTTCACATAACCTAAATACAGAAAAAGGCATAAAGAAGGCCACCTCTGATATATTAGATTTTATACCTTTAATAGACTAGAAGGGTTTTATCCTAAAAAAGGTTTATCTTTTTTGATTTTGTTTATATCTTAATTATTCAACTGAATTTAAGCGGGGCAGTATATAGGAGGGCTGTTCCCTTTCATCTAATCTTATCTCAGTAGGTGCCTGTATAATAGTTTCAAATTGATAGCGTGCAAGTTGTCCATAATAATTTGAGCCCCAACCATAGATTCTATTATCCTCAGTTATTACTAAATTGTGGAAAAAACCTGCTGAGATCTCCTTTACTTTTGGTAGATCCTTAACTTTTACTGGCAAGGTGCAATACTCCCTATCTAAATTTGGTATACCAATCTGGCCATATGAATTATCTCCCCACGCCCAGAGAGAGCCATCTGAATCAAGTGCTAATGAGTGGTCTTGACCAGCTGAGATCTGAACAATAGTTGTATTATCTGGAAATTCAACCCTCATAGGTATGTTAGAATATTTAGATACATTACCTCTACCTAATTGACCCTTATCATTTCTACCCCATGCCCAGAGGGATCCATCTTCCATAAGGGTTAACGCATGATCACCACCAGCTGATATATCTACAATTTGAAGCTCTTCGACTTCTTCAGCTTTATCTGTCTCAAGAGGTATTATTGAGTATTCACTTGTATAGTTGATCATATTATTAATAAGTGTTCTAAGGGGCATTAGAAATAGTTCATTGGGAGGCATTTGTATTGGAACAAGATCTACTCCTAATTGACCATATTTATTATCTCCCCATGTAAAGGCATCCCCATCACTGCGCAGTGCTATAGAAAAGGAATTACCTGCTGAAACATCTATTATAGTAAAATCATTCCTACTTTGCGGGTTATATACCTTATATGGTTTATATAGATAACTCATATTTCTATCATTTATACCAAGCTGACCTGCAAAACCTTCACCCCAAGCATAAAGTGCTAGCTCGTCATTATTAGTAATAATAAGGGTATGATAACAACTTGAAGTTATATCATATATATTTTTTACTTCCTCTACTATAGTAGGTGTATAGCTCTCATTATAATAGCTAGGTCCACTATATTCTTGGCAACAATCATCTATTTCGCTATCTCCAACACCCACCATTAAATAGTTAAGCAGATTTTCCCCCCAAGCCCAGAGGTTGTTATCTTTATCAATTGCAAAGGAGTTGTTGCAGCTAGCAAGGACTTTTTCAATATTTTTATCACTTAATGAGTCTAACTTTACAGGGTATATCCTATCGGTAGTCGTACCATCACCTAACTTGCCAGAATAATTATTACCCCAGGCAAAGACTTCCCCATTTTCATTAACATAGAGAGAATAATCTTTCCCGGCTGATATTGTGCCAGCAGCATTGGCCATACTTTTGGCAAACTCAATTAAGAAGACAACTAAAATAAAAGACACTAAACATATTATATAAATATTCTTCCTCATAGTTTACCCTCTTTTTAATTTTAAAGCTTTAAATTAATTTTTAATATTATAACAAAGATTTACCTAAAATAAAATTAAAAGTATTAAAATAGATGTAAAGAAATTTTAAATTCTTGTAAATATCAATATTAATTATTAATATATTAATATGGTAAGCTAAATAAAAAATAGGAGGTAGTTATGATTGAAAGGATAAGGGAGTTATTGGGTGATGAGGCAGATGAATTATTAAACTATAAGCCAGTATTTTCAAAAGAAGGATTAATCTTACCAGGTGGCGATTTTGTAGATAGGGTATTAGCTTTATCAGATAGACCAGCCTCAGTACTTAGAAATTTTAATACAATTATGAATCATGGGAGGCTTGCTGGGAGTGGTTATTTATCAATATTGCCTGTGGATCAAGGTATTGAGCATAGTGCTGGTGCATCATTTGCCCCAAATCCAATATATTTTGATCCTGAGAATATTGTAAAATTTGCAATCGAGGGTGGTTGCAATGCAGTTGCATCTACATTAGGCGTTTTAGGTGCACTTTCTAGAAAGTATGCACATAAGATACCCTTTATTGTAAAATTAAATCACAATGAGTTATTAACCTATCCTAACACCTATGATCAAATTCTCTTTGCCCAAGTTGAGCAAGCTTTTAATATGGGAGCTGTTGCTGTTGGAGCAACAATATATTATGGATCAACGGAGAGCTCTAGACAAATCCAAGAAATTACTGAGTGTTTTAGATATGCCCATGAATTAGGATTAGTTACTGTGTTGTGGGCTTACTTAAGGAATAGTGCCTTTAAGAGGGAAGATAAGGATTATCATACATCAGCAGATCTAACTGGTCAGGCAAATCATTTGGCAGCTACTATAGAAGCTGATATTATTAAACAGAAACAAGCTACAAATAATGGTGGTTTTAAAGCATTAAAGTTTGGGAAAACACATGAGAAGGTATATTCAGAGCTTACAACAGATCACCCAATAGATCTAACGCGTTATCAGGTAATGAATTGTTATATGGGTAGAGCTGGTCTTATAAATTCAGGAGGGGCATCAACTGGAGCAGGGGATTTCTCAGAGGCAGTAAGAACAGCTGTAATTAATAAGAGAGCTGGTGGAATGGGGCTTATTACTGGTAGGAAGGCATTTCAAAGACCAATGGAAGAGGGTGTGAAACTACTAAATATCATTCAAGATGTATACTTATGTGATGAGGTGACTGTGGGCTAGAGTTATATTGTTAGGGTAAAAAATACAACAATAATTTTATATATTACTTTTATAAAATAAGTAGAATTCTGTGACATAAGAAATAGTAGGTTGCTAGCATTAAATAAAGATAGTTATAAAAATTATATATTATATTGACATTAATTAAAGGTTTTGATAAAAACTTAGTATAAGAATATAATATTGTTTGGAGTGATATAATGCGTAAATATTTGTCTATCTTTATTTTATTTCTATCTATGGTAACGTTTAATATTAGCGGGTTTTCACAAAATGGTATAGGGGGTAATAATTTGTTATCGGGGCTTTCACCAGAGACTTTTTGGCAGTATTTTAATGAAATTACAAAAATACCAAGATGTTCAGGTAATGAAGAAGAAATTAGGCAGTGGGTTGTAGAGCAAGCTGAATCCTTGGGGTTAGATGTCTTTGTTGATGAATATGGCAATGTAAAGATTGAAAAGAGTGCTTCCAAAGGCTATGAAGACCATGAAGGTGTAGTATTACAAGGCCATCTTGATATGGTTTGCAGTCCAGCTGATATGACTTTTCCTTTACAGTTAGAGATTAATGGTGGTTGGTTGACGGCAAATAATACTACCCTTGGTGCTGACAATGGGGTTGGTATTGCTCTTGCTTTAACTGTTTTAGCAGATAGTTCAATAAAACATCCCCCTTTAGAGGTTCTCTTTACAGTTGAAGAAGAAACAGGTTTAGACGGGGCTAAAAACCTAAGAGAAGATTTTATTAGATATAGAAA
>JAXHVM010000179.1 GCA_034189185.1 Deferribacterota bacterium | reverse complement strand
TACTGGTTTATAGAGGATTATTATGACCCTGACCCATTTGCTCCTGGGAAAACCTATTGTAAAAGAGGTGCATTTATACCAGAGATTGATTTTGATCCAATAGAATTTAGCATTCCACCTGCAAATGTGGAGCATACAGATACTTCACAGCTACTAGGATTGATTGTTGCAAAAAAAGTTTTAGAGGATGCAGCAGCAGGGCAGTTTAATAAAACTGATAAGGATAAAATAAGTGTAATATTAGGTGTTGGTGGTGGTCTAGAATTGTTAGGAGAGATGACAAGTAGTCTGCAAGCTCCTGTAATTGAACGAGTCTTAAAAGAAGAAGGTTATAATAAAGAAGAGATTAAGAAATTAACAAACAAAATAAATAAATATTCAAAAGGTTGGAGAGAATCAACCTTTCCTGGGTTATTAACAAATGTTGTATCAGGAAGAATTGCAAATCGTTTTGATTTGCACGGTACAAATTGTACTGTTGATGCTGCATGTGCAAGTTCATTTGCATCGCTTCATTTAGCTGTTGATGAATTGTTGTTAGGTCAATCAGATCTTGTTATAACTGGTGGGATTGATACATTAAATAACCCTTTTATGTTTATATGTTTTAGTAAAACCCCTGCACTATCTTTTTCTAACGACTGCAGGCCTTTTTCAGATAAGGCTGATGGTATGATGTTAGGTGAGGGCTTGGGTCTTGTTGCTTTAAAAAGACTAGAAGATGCAGAAAAAGACGGAGATAAAATATATGCTGTTATAAGAGGTGTGGGTACCTCATCAGATGGAAAAGCTAAAAGTATTTATGCTCCTCACCCAGAAGGTCAGGCTATTGCATTAAGACGCTGTTATGATTCAGCTGGCTATCTACCTTCAACTGTGGATTTAGTTGAGGCTCATGGCACTGGTACAAGAGTTGGTGATATAGCTGAATTTCAATCTCTAAATACTGTATTTAAAGAATCTGGCAGAAAAGATTTGCAGTGGTGTGCACTAGGTACTGTAAAATCCCAAATTGGACACACAAAAAGTGCGGCAGCTGCTGCTGGCCTGATTAAGGCTGTTTTGGCTATTAATCATAGAGTATTACCACCAACAATTAAGGTTGATAAACCAGATCCTAAGATGGATTTTAAAAATAGTGCACTATATTTAAATACAGAGACAAGGCCTTGGGTTAGAAATCCTGATTATCCAAGAAGAGCATCTGTTAGTTCTTTTGGTTTTGGTGGTACTAATTATCATGTAACAATAGAAGAGTATACTGATAAAACAAGGACAGCTAAAAGGCTTAGATATTTTCCTTATGAGTTGTTCCTATTCAGCGGTTCAAATGATAGAAAGATTAGCGATGAATTAGAAGAGATAAAAAAATCAGAACCAAGTGAAGAGTTATTTAGATACTTAAGTAAATCAAGTCAATTAAATTTTAATCCTAATGAAAAATATAAACTAGCTATAATAGCTAAAGATTATAACGATTTAGTTAATAATATAGATTTAGCTAAAGAAAGGATTTTATCCTCAAAAGGCGAATCATTTAGTATAGATAAAAAAATACATTTTAGTAATAACGGTAAAAATGGGAAGATAGCCTTTCTTTTCCCAGGACAGGGTAGTCAGTATCTTAATATGAGTTCTGAATTATCGATGTTTTTTGATGAAACTATTAATACGTGGGATGATATAGCAAAAATAGATATGGGTGATGTACCTTTAAATAAAGTTGTCTTTCCTATACCTGTATTTACAAAGCAAGAAGAAGAAGATCAAGAAAAAAGACTAATACAAACTGAGTGGGCTCAGCCTGCTATAGCCTCAGCAAGTCTTTCTCTTTTAAGTATTTTGAAGAAAGTTGGAATTGAAGCTGATTTTGTAGGTGGTCATAGTTTGGGTGAGATTACAGCGTTATTTGATGCGGGGGTAGTTAGCTTTGAGGATGTTATAAAGATTGCAAGAAAAAGGGGCGAGTTAATGTCTGTTTCTAGTGATGAACCTGCAACTATGACTGCTGTTAAGGCACCCTATGAAAAGATAACAGATATACTAAAAGAATTAAATACTGATGTTGTTGTAGCAAATTATAATACACCTGATCAAATTGTGCTTTCAGGCAGTTTAAAATCAATTGAATTAGTTGAAGGAAAACTTAAACAATTAGATGGTATACCCTTTAAAAGACTTAATGTTTCAACTGCATTTCATTCACCTTTGATGAAAAATGCTGAGAAACCATTTTCTCAGTTTATAGATACAATTAAATTTAATAAGCCTATAAAACCTATATATTCTAATGTTACGAGTGATAAATATCCAAGTGATATAAGTCATATAAAAGAGTTAATTGTAAAACAATTGATAAGTAGTGTTAGATTTGTAGATGAAGTTAGAAAGATGTATGATGATGGAGCAAAGATTTTTATAGAAGTTGGACCAAATAGTGTTTTAACTAATTTAACTAAACAATGTCTCTCTGATAAAGATGATATTATAGTGGTAAACACCATGCATAAAAGTACAAGTGAAATAAAATCTCTTTGGAATGCTTTAGGTGTTCTCTCTGTTAATGGATTGAAAATTAAATATGAAAATTTATGGCAGGAGTATGCTGAATTAGAAGATCCTAGAAAAAAGGAAAAGCCTAAATTTACAATAAAACTTCGTGGATATAATCATGGCAGGAAATATCCACCTGAAGAAGAGATTGAGAAGAGGAAAAAATTGGGAAAGAACTATTTTAAAGATGAAGAAGATGTAAAAGATGAACAAGAAAAGGTAACCAATATTAATGAAGTAAAAAAAGCATTTAATAGATTTAATAAAAATCAAGATAAAAAAGAGAGTGAGGGGTATATGGCTAAAGATAAACAAAAAAATATTAAAGAAAACCTTAACTATCCAAAGAAACAAGATAATAATTTGAGACCAATAAGGGGTGACAGAAAGGTCTATCCATCAGTATTGCAAGCATTTATGGAGATGCAAAGACAGGCAACAATTGCATATACAACCTTTCAAAAGACAATGTCCGAAAGCCATTTAGCATTTATGAAATCGGCAGAAACCTCAACAAGATTGTTAGGACAATTAATGGGTGCAGCTGATGTTGGCAGTCAGATCAAATTACCAGAATACAAAATAGATGATGAACTAGAAAAGACTATAGATATAGATTATAAGTCTGCTCAAAATATAGAAGAGAGCAGGTTCTATGATATGCCAGAAGAGGCCCAATATGAAAGCTATGATTATGAAAAAGAAGATGAGTATGAAGATGAATATATAGAAGAAGAACCAGAAAAAGATGTTGTTGAAAAAGAAGAATTACCAGCTAAAGAAGAGCATGTGGAATCTGAAAGCGGCAAGGAAAAAAGCCAAGAACCAGCTGCTCAACCAGAAGTAGTTGAAAAATTTGGCAAAGAGGCTGCAGAAGATTTAGAGAAACTTAAAGCAATGAGCGAAGATGAATTGAAAGACTTAATTTTTGATATAGTTGTTGACAAAACTGGTTACCCTAAAGAGAT